>JAJBVC010000138.1 GCA_020860025.1 Clostridiales bacterium
GAACACGAACATAATATTTTTTCTTGCTCTTGAGCTTTGAAATCGTTTTTGATGTCGTGCCGGTCTTTGAAACGGTTACGGTCTTAGCATTTGAGAAATTGCTCGAAGTGCTGTACTGAATTTGATAGCCTGTAGTTTGCGTTGCCTGCTTTTTCCACTTTACAGTAAAGCCCTTAGACTTAGCGGTAACCTTGCTGATACTTGTTGACTTCGGTTTGATTGTGAACGTTTTTGTGTAAGTACCGCTGTGACCGTTCTTAAACTCAATAGTTACAGTATACTTTCCAACGCTCTTTCTGCCTTTTGAATAGCTTACTGTGTAATTTTTTGTGCTAATCTTGTTGCCACTGCTGTCCTTAACTGTTACCGACGGTTTATGCGTTTTTCCGTCATACGTGTAACTTGTCTTGCTCAAACTTATCTTTGGATTGATTTTAAAATAAAGCGTCTTTGCCCCACTGTAGTTGCCCTTGAATTTCACAGTAACCTTGTACTTGCCAATCTTTTTACGACCGCTTGCATACGTCACATCATAATACTTCGAACTAATCGTGTTGCCTTTGCTGTCGGTCACGGTTACAGACGGTTTGTGAGTTTTTCCGTCATAGGTGTATGAGGTTGATGATAATTTCGCTTTAAATCCGCTTGAAGAAGCGGCGGTTATATCAAATGCATAACGAACAGTTGAACTATAAGTACAAGAATATTTATTTACAACTTGTTCATAATTACCTTTGGGAGTTATACTTACAATTTTTTCTCCCGCATCTTTGCAGTTGCTTGGATATGATACAGTGTAATCTGTTCCTTCTTTAAGTTTATTTCCTTTACTGTCGGTTACGGTTACAGTTGGTTTATGAGTTTTGCCGTCATAAGTGTATGAATATGCTGAAAGTTTTATACCACTTATTTTTGGAATAACGGTTTCTTTTTTTACATCTCCGCATATAGAACACTGCTGAAGAATTTTTCCGTCCTCATACTGTGACGCTTTAATCACAAACGTTTCATAATTATGACCTAAAGCCGCAACGGTTGTTTGTGCGGTTTTGATTTCACCGCAAATTGTGCAGTAGGTGCCGGCGCTTTTGCCTGTAGCGGTACATGTAGGCTCAACAGCTTCAAGTGTTGCATAATTATGGGTGTGAGAATTATACTCGTCGCTGCCTTTATAGTAAACAGTACAGCCGCTTGGAAAAGCACTTGCTCCTATTTTGCAATCGGGATTCATTATCGTTACAGTTTTTAAGCTTGTACAATTATAAAATGCATGGTAACCTATTTCAGTTACGCCGGCGGGAATAATAATACTTTCAAGGCTGCCACATCCGAATGCCTTATCACCTATTGATTTCACAGTATCCGGAATTGTCACTCTTTTTACATTTGCGTACCTTCCGGGATACTTTTCACTATAATATGCTTTACTTTCAATTGATGTAGTTCCTGACGAGATTACGATTTCCTTTGTTGAATATACATCATCATCAACATATACGGCTTTTTGAGGGCTCCATTCGGAATAAATATCTGTTCCGCTTACCGTCTTATAAGTACGGATTCTTACATAATATGTTGCTCCACGGGGAGCCCCCAAACACCAAAAAACTCTATTATCTCTAATAAGCATACTAACATTAGAGTCGTTGCTGTCTACTGTCGTTGCGTTTGAAAAATCTTTTGACGTGCTGTATTGTGCCTGATATCCTGAAAACAATTTAACATTAAGCACATTGAAATCGATACAAATATTTCCTGAGCCATAATATATTTTGTCTATCGTTTCACCAACAGGCGTTATAGAAAAGTAAAGTGTCTTACTGCCCGAATAGTTGCCTTTAAAATTGACTTTAACACTGTATTTGCCCATATCCTTTCTGCCGGAAGCGTATGTGACTGTATAATCGGTATCTTTCTTTAAAGAATTGCCGGAGCTGTCTTTAACGGTAACGCTTGGAGTTTTTACATTTCCGTCGCAAACGTACGTTGTTGACGAAAGCGAAACGGTGCTGATTTTTGGAATAGTTGTAGTTTCCTTAACCTCATTGCATATAGAACATTTATATACAATTTTACCTGCCGAATCCTGCGTTGCCTTGGTTACGGTTTTTTGGTAATCGTGCGTATGCCGAACTGTTACCTTCATTTCGTAATAATGACTTGTTTCACCGTAGTCTGAAAATGTTTCCCATTTTTTTGTATATGCATTATATACAGTGCTTGAAGTCCAGTAACTTGTCTTACAAGTAATTGTACACGTACCGACTCCTTTAGCGGTTACGGTTGCGTTTTTGCCCGTTCCCGAAACGGAAACTACAGACGAATTACTGCTCGACCATACTTTTGAATATCCCTTACCGTTAGTCATATTATCATCTGTAAGAGTCGCCGTTTCGCCGACCATCATATTCAATCCCGAGCCGTTGCTTGAATAAGCGTTTGCGGTTAAACTTATGCTTGCAATAATAACTGTAAGTGTTATCACCGACAATAGTGTACTTAAAAGCTTTTTCATAATAAGGTATCTCCTTTAAATTATCACAAATGTGATAATTATTAGTGCAGATATATTATAGAACAAGTTGTTCTAATTGTCAATAGAACGAATTGTTCTATTTTATAATTTTCTCGGTGATTATTATAATGATTTACAAAAATATAAGAAATCTCAGAGAAGACAGAGATATGACGCAGGCTCAAATTGCAAAAAAGCTCGGAATATCACAAAGAGCATATTCGTACTATGAAAACGGCGAAAGAACGCTGACTCCCGAAATTTTAATCGCAATTTCAAAAATACACAATGTAAGCGTTGATTATTTATTGGGACTTACCGACGACTGCACGCCAAAAAAATAAAGACGGCTATGACTCAAATTTAATTTTATAATCAACCGATTGAAATGTTAATGTGCTAAACGAGCCGTCATTATTTTGCAAAAGAGTAAAGCTGCCGACATCGGTTTTGCCCGTATACTTAAAGCCCTGTTCGGTTTTCTTAATTTCGGTTTCTTCGGCTGTTTGAATATACCGAAAAACGTCAAAAAGCACGACCGCAGTATTTATTCCGTCAAAATTTTCGGCAGAAAAATCAGATGAAAATTCGCTGTAAGACAATGTTAAATTCTCGCCGTCATACGTCATTACCATACCCTGTGCGTTAGTATCGGAAATCGTTACGGAAACAGCACTTTCGTTTTTACAAATTTCGCAGTTAAATGAAAAATCCCCCGAAGTAACCGTGGCATTTGAAGTAAAGTCAATCGGTATTTCGGGGGTATAATCTTTTATTTTACATCCTGAAAGAAGCAGTAATATCAAAACAGGCAAAAGTGCTTTTTTCATAAAATCAGTCCTATTATTCAAATTCGGACATCAGCGCACCTAAAAGAGAAAGCATATCGTCAACAGTCATACCACGCTGTGAAATTTCACTTGCCGTTATATCACCGCACAAACCGTGAATATATACAGCGGCTTTTGCAGAATCAATCGGCGATAAGCCCTGAGCAATAAACGAACCTATCATACCGCTTAGCATATCGCCCGTTCCGCCCATTGACATACCGGGATTACCTGTTGTATTTATAAATACATTCTCACCGTCTGTAACTATTGTATTTGCGCCCTTTAAAACTAAAATTACATCATACTCTTTTGCAAATGCAACAGCAATTTCAAGTCGGTGCGACTGCACATAATCAACGCTCTCATTGATTAAACGAGCCATTTCACCGGGATGAGGAGTGATTACAAGAGGTGCCGTTTTATCCTTAATAATATCTATGAACGGTGCTGCTGCATTTATGCCATCAGCGTCCAAAACGACCGGAACGCTGCTTGTTTTTATCACCTGACCCGTAATTACCTGAGTATCGTCATTGTTGCCCAAACCGCAGCCAAGCACAACGCTGTTCGCCCATTTAAGCTCTTCAAATATATCATTTATCGAGCCGATTGAAATTGTTTTTTCTTCATTCTCGCAAAGCGGTTTAAAAATCGGCTGCGTCATATGAGCTGTCATAACAGGATAAATTGATTTCGGAAATGCGCATTTTAATAATCCGACACCTGTTTTAAGCGCTGCTTTTGCCGATATAACAGCCGCTCCCGGCATAAGATACGAACCGCAAAGATTAAGCTGATGACCGAAGCTGCCTTTATTGGAATTTTTTTTGCGTACTTTAAAAAGCGATTTTACATCAGATTTAGTTATCGTATTCGGATAATTTTTATCATAACAGCTTTCGGGTATTCCTATATTAACCGTGACCGTCTTACCGCAATATTCATTTGACGGCGGCAAAACGTGCGCAAGCTTCAATGTTGAAATTGCAACTGTAAAATCAGCCTTGATTGCATTGACCGTCTGACCTGTTGAGGAGTCCGTACCGCTTGGAGTATCAATACTTATAACGATTGCGCCCGAATCGTTTACAGCGTCAAAAACAGCGTCAAACGGCGCTCTCGGCTCGCCGTGAAATCCTATACCGAAAATGCAGTCAACGATATAATCACACTTCAAGTCGGCATTATCAAATGTCAAAATCTGTACGCCGGCAGCCTTTGCCTGCTCAAAATACATTTTAGGCTCTGCAATTTCAGGTTCCTTATCAGCAAGAACAATAAATGAATTTGCACCAAATTCAAAAAACAGCCTTGCAATTACAAAACCGTCACCCGCATTTTTGCCGTTACCGCAAATGACGGCAATCCGACTGCCCTTTAAATCATCGCCGTATTGCTTGACAATTTTATTAAAGCAAGCCGTACCGGCACGAAGCATAAGCTCCGCTTCACTCATTCCCGAGTCAAACGCTCTTTCTTCAACCTGTTTAATTTGTTTTGATGTTAATACTCGCATAATCTGTCACCATAATATTACTTCAGCTATAGCATAATCGCCGTCATGAGAAATGGAAATGTCACTGTTCTCAACGCCGTTTATATAAGGCTTTCTGCCGTCATCGTGCAAAATTTCAACATTTGAAAGAGGTGATTTAATTCCCTCTCCGAGAGCTTTGAAATACGCTTCCTTAGCGGCAAAAATGCCTGCATAATTCTCCGCTCTTTTGCAATATTCCCTCTCCTTTTCGGTAAATACTTTATTTAAAAAGGACGGGCTTTTTATGCTTTTTTCAATTCTTGAAATTTTAACAATATCAATTCCGATTTTATACATTTAATCACCTATCGGCTTAATAACAACAGAAAGCTTCTTACCCTTTAAATAACCGAGACGGTGTTTGCCTGACGGCGGAGGCCCGCAGGAATTTGAGCCGGCTCCCATAACCTGAGCATCTATATTTATACACGTTGTATTACTTGGTAAATCCTCACGGTGCATTGCCTTTGCGCACTGTCTCGGAGTAAAATTATTAGCTGAAAATACGAACGGCTTTTCTACAGCCTCAAATCTCAAGCCGATACCGTCATCGTCTGTAAGCTCGGCAAAGCGTGTACCGCATCTTGTTGCACTTTCCTGCGGCTTAATATAATTTTCGTGCATATTTTCAGTGTCTGTTTCATATATACCTGTCAGTGCATGCTCCTTGAAATCAGGAAGATTCACAGAATCACCAAGTCCAAAATATTTTACATTCTTAAAATTCTTAGGCATTTCAAGCTGAATACCAAAACGTGGAATAAGAACTGCCGTACCGCCGTGTATGCAGTTAAAATCAGCCTTTATCGTGCCGTCGCCGTAAACCGAATACGAAACCTCAACAGTTGCAATATTTAAAAATGTAGGAGTTTTCGTTTTAATTCTGAAAGTAATTTTCAGACAGTCGCCGTCTACATTGCATCTGCACCTGCCAACTACGGAATAAGCGCTGTCAATACGGTATTTTTTCCAGGCAATGCTGATATACATATCATTGTCAAGCGGCGCTCTGTAATACTGCATACCTATACCTTTAAAGTCAGAATCAGGTATCTGATTTATCATCTGGCGTTTATGGTAAATATATGATTCAATACAGCATGAACTTTTATTAAAAATCATACTGCCGTTTTCAAATGTAATAAACAGCTTCTTCTCGCTTTCATTGACTGTAGGCGCAGAAGTTTTCGGTTTATTAAATTCAAGCTTTCCGTCGGCTAAAGCAATTTCTTCGCTTGCTGCCGAAAAATCATCGATTAAATATTCAAACTGAATAACCGTATTATTCTTTGAAGAATATGTGAATTTTTCAATTTCGTATTCTTTTTTGCACTGCGGCTCAATATCAATATCAAATTTTCCCACATCAACTGCGACGCCGTTTTCAAGCACAGTATATTTAACGGTATAATCGGCATTTTCAAAATACTTGTGATTAAAGAAGCTGTATACTGTATCGCTGATTTTTTCAGCTCGCACCTGGCGGTAGCAGTTTTTCATTTGAAGCGCACCGGAATGAGGAGTGCGATCGGGATAAAAAAGACCGTCAACACAAAAGTTTTTGTCATGCTTAAGCTCGCCGTGGTCACCGCCGTAGGTGTACTCATAATCGCCGTCATTATGATATACAGCGTGGTCTTTAAATTCCCAAATGCAGCCGCCCATCATATTTTTTGCACTGTAAAAGCATTTTACATACCTTTCAAGCTCTCCTGCCCCTACGCCCATTGCGTGAGCATATTCGCAAAGATAAAACGGTTTTTTGTAATATTTTTTTGGAAGACCTCTGCCCTTAGCAATTTTTTCACATATGTTCGGAAAGGTATACATTTGAGAAAGCACATCATAAGACCAGCGCTTTGTACGGCACACACCCTCGTAATGTATCGGAATATCAGACATGCTTTTAAGCTTCTCATAGCAATAATCCTGATTTTTATATCCATGAGCCTCATTGCCAAGCGACCACATTGTAATTGACGGATGATTTTTATCACGTTCAAACATACGGTAAACTCTGTCCCAATAGCGATTTTGCCACTTGGGATTATGTGAGCAGGCACCGGGCTTTTTCAGTTCAACCTCACAGCCGTGCGTTTCAATGTCAGCCTCATCAACAACATAAACACCATATTCATCACATAAGTCAAGGAATGTCGGGTCGGGAGGATAATGCGACGTTCTGATACAGTTTGCATTAAACTGCTTAACGGTTGCAATATCAGCCTCCATTTCATCAACAGTCAGAACATAACCCGTTTTACAGTTAGTATCGTGATGATTAACGCCTAAAAGCTTAATCGGCTTATCATTAAACAAAAATATATTTCCCGCAATTTTTATAAACTTAAATCCTATCTGTTTTCTGATAACCTCTAAAACATCGCCGTCTTTTGAAAGCGTAATTATCAAATCGTAAAGATACGGATTTTCAGCTGACCATTCTTTAACGCTCAGCTTTTCAAATTCAATAGTCTGCGCCATTTTCGTCGATTGATTGACCGAACACGAAGCGACAAGCTCGCCGTCGTCAAAAATTGCCGCCGAAAGCTGACAGCTGTCAACGATTTTCATTGACGGAATTATTTCAAGGCTGTACTCGCTGTTTTTTCCTGTAGCTATACAAGCTGTTTTCACCTCAAAATCATAAACGGAATTGTTTCCGGTTTTGTAAAGCAAAACATCACGAAAAATCCCGTTACAGCGAAACATATCCTGACATTCAAGATAAGTGCCGCTGCTCCATTTATGATTAAGGACTATAATTTCATTTTTACCCTTTTGCAAAAAATCATTAAGCTCAAACTGTGCAGTATTGTGACTGCCCTCGCTGTAACCAACGTGACGTCCGTTGCAAAAAAGGTCGAGACTGCCCGCAACTCCTAAAAAACAAAGATAGAAATTAAGTGAAATATCTTCAATATTTATAATTTTCCTGTAAACTCCCGCCGGACAATCATTTGGAATATACGGCGGATTCGGCTTGAACTGGTAACGTGTGTTTACATAATACGGCGCTTCATAACCGGTATGCTGCCATGTTGACGGAACGGTTATTTTGTCAAATTTAATCTTTGAAGTATCAAAATCTTCAGGAATGTCAAGACAATTTTTGTAATATACAAAATCCCAGTCACCTGATAGACAATCAACCATAGATGAACTGTAACGCTCATTTCGTATATCCGTCTTTGATAATTCATCAAGATTTTCAAACGGAATAAAATATGAACGTGGTTGCATTACATTTTCTTTGAATTTTTCAAAATTCGTATACGTATAATTGTTAGTTTTTAACTTGTATTTCATTGCCATCCGCCTTGTGGTTTTGATTTTGCTTATTGGTTTGATTCTTTTGTTATTTTAATTATACACTATAAATATTGCCTTTACAAGTAAAAACGAAATCAGATAAATAAAGTAGATATAAAATCATAACCACCAGTTGAACTGGTGGTTTGCACAGGCCCTATAAGGGCCG
>JAJBVC010000086.1:0-34063 GCA_020860025.1 Clostridiales bacterium
GTAGATTGTTGAAATATAATTTGCTGTTTCTGTAATCAAGTTTCTTTCTTATATCACGCTGATACTTTAAACAGAGCGCATAAAGTTTGTGTTCACTATATATATTTCTTTGTTCGCAAATTATATGGTCGTCAATATACTGTAAAATTTCAATTATGCTGTTTTTATAATTTTCTTTTTCTTCGTTTGTTAATATATCGGGTATTACCTGTTTTATTCTCCACTGCAAATCATACATTATAACGTACTGTATATAAGGAATTACTTCATCATATTTTTGCATCGAAAAATCAATTAGACTTTTGTGAAAATTGCCTAATGTTTTTGTATAATATTCTTTTGATATAGAAGTATTCTGAATTGCAGACGTTCCGCTTAATCTTTTCCTATAATAGTATAAAGCTTTTGATGATACTCCAAATCTTTCTTTATTTAAAATTATTTTATTTATATATTCAGCGTCCTCGCCGTATTTCAGATTGGTGCTGAATTTATATTCTTTAGCAATATCTGATTTTATAAATGACGATGCTGCGTGCATATGGCAATAATTATAATTTTCAAATATATCTACGTTTTTATCTTTTTTAAAAAAGTAGTCAACTATATGATAATTATCTTCCGCTTCAAAAAACTTCTTCCTGCACGCTACAACATCTATGCCTTTATTTTTTTGAAAAAACTTATAAGCAATAGAAAATGCGTCCGAACTCCACTTATCGTCGCTGTCTAAAAAATTAACATACTCTCCCTCAATATATTCCATTCCTGTATTTCTTGCGGCGGATACTCCGGCATTTTCCTGCTTAACATATATAATATTTTCAGGATACATATTCCTATACTTCAGGCAAATCTCTTCACTGTTATCAGGACTCCCGTCATTTACCAATATTATCTGAATGTTATCCTTAAAGCCTATATCTTGATTTATTACAGACTCTATTGTTTCCTGCAAATAGTTTTCCACATTGTATATCGGTATTACTACTGAAAATTCATACTTATAATCCATTTTATTCTTCCTCCGCCACTAAATTATTTGAAAAACTTATAACTATAATAGACTTGATAGTTTTTTAATATTGCATAACATTTTTAGAATACCATAAATTTAAAATAAATTCAACTAAAGGGCGTCTTTTCAGCTGTTTCAATTGGGAATATTGCGGTTGTTTTAATATTTTTTAAGCTGTTCCTCGTTGAAGTCCTCTAAAAATTCATCATATGTTCCCTTACGGTCAAGGATTGTGCTGCCTGAAATTTCGATAATCCTGTCGGCGACCGTCTGCACGAACTGGTGGTCGTGAGATGTAAACAAAATCGTTTCGGGATAACGGATAAGTCCGTTATTGAGCGCTGTAATCGACTCCAAATCAAGGTGGTTTGTAGGCTCGTCAAGGATAAGCACATTCGCTCCCGAAAGCATCATTTTACACAGCATGCAGCGTACACGTTCGCCGCCCGAAAGAACATTTGCGGTTTTAAGAGCGTCGTCGCCGCTAAAGAGCATTCTGCCAAGCCAACCACGAATATCCGCCTCAAGAGTATATGACGTATACTGACGAAGCCAGTCAACGAGCGTTAAATCAACACCGTCAAAATAACTGCTGTTATCGCTTGGAAAATAGCTCTGCGACGTTGTAACGCCCCATTTGTAGTTGCCCTCATCCGGCTCTGTCTCGCCCATAATAATTTTAAACAAAGTTGTTTTTGCAACGACGTCTGAGCCGACAAAAGCTACCTTTTCCCTTGGGTGAATTACGAATGAAATATCATCAAGCACCTTGCGGTCGCCTATCGTTTTTGAAAGGTGATCAACTCTCAAAAGGTCGTTGCCGCATTCACGGTCAGGCTTAAAATCAACGAACGGAAAACGGCGGCTTGAAACAGGCATATCAATCATCTCAAGTGCGTCGAGCTGTTTTTTACGGCTCGTTGCTTGCTTTGATTTAGCGGCATTTGCCGAGAAACGCTGAATAAACTCCTGAAGCTCCTTGATTTTCTGTTCATTCTTTTTATTTTGGTCACGTGCCTGACGCTGACGCATCTGTGTATATTCATACCAGAAATCGTAGTTGCCCGTATAAAGCTGGATTTTACCGAAATCGACATCGCATATATGCGTGCAGACCTTATTGAGAAAATGACGGTCATGCGAAACTACTATAACTGTATTTTCAAAATCCATCAGGAAATTTTCAAGCCAGCGAATAGCCGTCAGGTCAAGGTGGTTTGTAGGCTCGTCAAGAAGAAGTATGTCGGGATTGCCGAAAAGCGACTGAGCAAGAAGCACCTTTACCTTTAAATCAGACGGAAGTTCCTTCATCTTCATATAATGGTATTCGTCCGAAACACCTAACTTATTGAGCATAAAGGCGGCGTCGCTTTCAGCATTCCAGCCGTCCATATCGGCAAATTCAGCCTCAAGCTCACCTGCTTTGATACCGTCTTCCTCGCTGAAATCCTCTTTCATATAAAGAGCGTCTTTTTCTTCCATAACCTCAATCAGACGTGGATTACCCATAAGAACAGTACGTATAACCTCGTATTCATCAAACGCAAAATGGTCCTGACCGAGTACGGAAAGACGTTCGCCCGGTGTAATAAATACCTCGCCCTTTTGCGGTTCAATCTCGCCTGAAAGAACCTTTAAAAATGTTGATTTTCCGGCGCCGTTTGCACCTATAATACCATAGCAGTTGCCTGCGGAAAATGTGACGTTGACATGCTCAAAAAGTGCTTTTCCGCCAAACTGCACGGTGATGTTGTTTGCCTGTATCATATATGTGCCTCCTATTAAAATTCGGATATATAACGGATATATAATACTACAATAAATTCTTAAAAACAAGTAGTTTTATTTTAAGTTGATTTTGTTTATAAAATATACTATAATATTGAGACATAAAAGTAATTACTTCTTTATGTAACGTGAAGATGTTGGCAGATGTTGAAAAAGTAGTCAGAATTAAGCATTTTGGGAGGATTGCTGTACGATTGTACCGTTCCGAGCAAAAGTCTTAAAACGCTCAAAAGCGGACGGGCTTGACGCCCAGACGCTTTTATAATAGTTGTTTGTATAGAAAATCTAAATATTTGCAATGCACAAAGACTAAAAAAGTAACATACCACACTATAATCGAGCGTGGTTATGATTGCTTTATCGACATCTGTATTATTTGGAGAGATACTATGGATATAAAAATTTCACCCTCAATGCTCGCAAGCGACTATGCAAACCTTGAAAAAGAACTTGACAAATGCAAAAAAGGCAAAGCCGACCTTATTCATCTTGACGTTATGGACGGTCACTTTGTACCTAACATTTCTATCGGCGCACCTGTAATTGCGTCTATGAAAAAGGTATGCGATATTCCTTTTGACGTTCATCTTATGATTTCAAAGCCGTATGACTACATAGAAGATTTTGTAAATGCGGGAGCAGATATAATTTCATTTCATACCGAATGTGACAGCGATATTGAAAAAACTATAGACAAAATAATTTCCCTTGGATGCAAGGCAGCGCTTGCTGTTAAACCGGGCACGCCCATCGAGGCGGTTTTTCCCTATCTTGACAAGCTGTCAATGGTTCTTGTTATGACTGTTGAGCCGGGCTTTGGCGGTCAAAACTTTATGGAGAGCGTTATGCCGAAAATTAAAACGCTCAGAGAAAAATGTCCGGCGCTTGACATTCAGGTTGACGGCGGTATAAATGCCGATACCGTTACGCTTGCAGGCAGAGCGGGAGCAAATGTTTTTGTAGCAGGCTCCGCCATATTTAAAAGTGACGATCCCGCAAAGACTATCAGCATATTAAAAGAAAATGCAAAAATATAGCTTAACAGTGGCTTCGCCCATTGTTGAAATCACGGTGATTATATGAAGAAAAAACGCTTTTACAACAATAAAAAGCGAAACAGCAAATGGACTGAAGAGCAAAAGGGCAGAAAAATTGATTTTGCCGATAAATATATTGAAGCCGGCAGCGGTTTTGATAAATTTGACAATCGCAAGCCGACCAAAAAGAAAAAAGGCATTACGAAAGAAAAGCTGCGTTCATTTCTCAAAAAAGCTATTACAGCCGTGCTGTGTCTTTGCGTTGTAGGAATAGGATACACGGCAATGGACGTGTATATGGAGCGAAATTCGATGCCCGCAGCAACAGACGAGGAGGAAACGTCAGCCGGAATAGGCGATGTTGCGGTACAGTTCAGGGCAATGCAAGTGCAGTCTATCAGCCTTGATAACGGCGTTATGCTGACCGCTGTTGTTGACGATACAGAGGAAAACGGCTACGATGCGGTAGCGTTCGAGCTTAAGCGAAGCGACGGCACTGTCGGCTATACAAGCTCTCTTGCGACTGTTGACACATTCGGCGCAGTTTCTTCTAATTCGGCACAGCTTGAAAAATCTGTCCAATACCTTACGGAAAATGACATTATCCCTGTCGGCGAAATTTCCTGCTACAAGGACAATATCGCACCTCAAAGCAATATGGATTTAGCTGTGACCGATGACGGAGGACTTTATACCGACAGTGAGGGCAACACATATCTTAACCCCGACAGTGACGCTGTATACGACTATATTAAGAGTATTATCGAAGAGGTCAACGGTATGGGTGTTTCGGTCTTCGTGCTTAGCGATTACGATTTGCCCGACGATATTTCAAAGTCGTATAACGACGGATTTGACACTCTTTCGCAAAAACTGTATGACGATTTCGGCAGCGATATAAAACTGCTAAAATGCGAACAAGTAACAATTTCCGATGAAAGCGATGCGACTGTCGAGGAACAAATTGAAGAAAAAATTACCGAAAATATAAGCGACGACACAGTATTCTTAATAACTGCGCCGGACGAGGAAGAGGTTAAACAGGCTCTTGATGAAAACAATATTGTAAATTATATTATTCAGCAGGACAGCACTTCTTAATAAAATAATATTAATTCTTGGTGAAACGGAGGATGGCAATGAAATTTTTTAATATAAAAATTAAAAGCTTTTTTGCATTTATTTTCTTTGCAATTTTTTGTTTTACCACTGTAATTACAGCTTATGCTCAGGACATACTTCCCACTCTTGAGGCTATTACGTTTAAAAATGCCACAGTCGACGGTGAATTCTCTTCCGATATTCAGGAATACGGTCTTACTCTTACAGACAATACGGTTTCACCATCTCTTGAAAGCTATGCAATAAAGGGCGACGCTGACATATTTGTAACGTATTCTTATGACGAAACAAACAGGCAGACAGGTTTGGTCGTTACGCTTACTTACGATTCCGGCAGTACGATTTATAACTTTACATATTCAAACCCTGCCGAATACACTATTAGCGATGACAATACGCTCTCTTCAATTATATGCACCTTCGGCGAGCTTTCACCCGAGATGAACGATAACGACACGACATATAAACTTTATATCCCATCGGATATGACCGAACTGACAATTACACCTGTAACGCACGACGTAAACGCATACTGTGCTCCCGTTATTTTAACGCTCAGCGAGGAGCAGACGCCGAATATCACTCTTTATTGTACAGCCTCAAATGGCGACAAAAGAGAATATACGGTAAAAATAAAACGTGTTGACAAAACTACTGAAGAAATAAAATATGAAATGTCTCAGCCCGATTACACTTCATTTGTTGACGGAACGCTGCTTTACCAAAAACCTGAATTTTTGATTGCGGCGGGAGGTACAATAGGCGGAATAATAATATTGATTTTACTTTGGCGAGGGACGAAAAGAATTGCCGTTAACCCTTACGACAGCGACGAAAAACCGTTTTACCGCCCTGACGAATAAATTGCTTAGGTGAAAGAAATCTCCCACCTACAGCGTACAGCAAACCGATTGCCATTAAATTTAGATTAGGAGATAATGATATGAATATTGAAGATTACACAAACGAAGAAATTGTTGAAAACATCTCCGCTCTTTATAGAGACCGAAAATTTTCCGAGATAAAAAATATATTTAAAGAGATAAATCCCACTGACATTGCCGCTATGTACGACGAGTTTACGGACGAACAGCGTATACTCTTTTTTAGACTTCTGCCAAAGGAGGAAGCGGCTGAAACATTTGTTGAACTTGACGGCGACACTCAGGAATCACTGATTCTTGCTTTTTCCGATACGGAGCTTCGTGAAGTGCTCGACGAGCTTTACCTTGACGATACGGTAGATATTATCGAGGAAATGCCTGCAACTATCGTCAGAAGAATACTTAAAAATACAGACTCTCAGACAAGAGCTTCAATAAATACGCTGCTCAAATATCCAGAGGACAGCGCGGGCTCTATTATGACAACCGAGCTTGTTGATTTAAAAAAGGACAACACTGTTGAGGACGCTTTTAAACGAATACGCCGTACAGGTGTTGACAAGGAAACAATTTACACCTGCTACGTTACCGACAAGTCAAGGCATTTAATCGGCGTTACCACGGTTAAGGAGCTTTTGCTGCACGAATACGAGGATAAAATTGAGGATTTTATGGAAACGAATACGATTTTCGTTTATACTCACGATGACAAGGAAACGGCGGCAAACCTATTTGACAGGTACAATTTTCTTGCGCTTCCCGTTGTAGATATGGAACAGAGACTTGTCGGCATTATCACTGTAGACGATGCCATCGACGTATTGCAGGAGGAAAACACCGAGGATATTCACAAGATGAACGCTATCGTGCGAACATCTGAAAAGCCTTATCTTAAAATCGGCGTTTTTGAAACGTGGAAATCACGTATTCCTTGGCTTATGCTTTTGATGGTCAGCGGAACGTTTACAAGTATGATAATCAATGCGTTTGAGGACAAACTCTCGGCTCTTATTGTGCTGACAGCATTCATCCCAATGCTTATGGACACCGGCGGAAATTCAGGCAGCCAGGCAAGCGTTACGGTTATCCGTGCGCTGTCGCTTAACGAAATTGAGATGAAGGATATTTTTAAAGTAATATTTAAAGAGCTCAGAGTAGGCATATTGTGCGGACTGTCGCTGGCGTCGGTCAACTTTGTCAAGATACTGCTTATTGATAAAATGCTGCTCGGCACCGAGGGTATTACGCTTCTTGTTGATTTGGTTATAAGCCTTACGCTCGTTGTTGAAATTATATTTGCGAAAATCGTCGGCTGTACACTTCCGATATTTGCAAAGAAGCTTAAATTCGACCCTGCCGTAATGTCGTCACCGTTTATTACTACGATTATTGACGCACTTTCACTTTTGATTTACTTCCAGCTCTCAAGCGCAATTTTGCATATTTAACATCACAACAAGCAAAAAGCGTAGTGGCATTGGGTCACTACGCTCAGACTGTCGATAAAGCAGTCATAACCACGCTCAGGTGGCAAAAATAGAAGTATCTTTATTACTTTTATCTTTTAAAAACAAAAAAGTCATTTATTACAACAACAATATAAAAGTGCCAAGACCTTAATGTTCTTGGCACTTTTGAGCGTTTTAAGCCTTTTGCTCGGAAGCGGATTCGTTTGCGACCGCTCACAGTGTGAGAAAAAGGGAGCAATATCGTCAAAACACATTTCGCATTCAAACAAATTGTTGACGCAATTCGTAACGAATGCTTCGTATGTTTTTCCTCTCCCCACAAAGCCAAGAGGCTTTGCAGGGACCCCGCCGGCAGCGGTCAAAATTTTCAGCGTAAGCGGCCGAAAATTTTGGGCACCGCAACTGGACACCATCGTACAGCAATCCTCCCAAAATGCTTAATTCTGACTGCTTTCTCAACATCTGCTGCGTTTAGAAATCTATAATTTATCTTTTTCTACACACTTTTTATTTTATATAATATAGGTTATTATTGCTTATCCGGCGAGCTATAAATTATTTTGGTAAATCTCGATAATACTGTGTGAACGGTTTGAAGCGTTCCTGCTCCTCCCAAATATCCTTTGCCTTAGGCGCCCAAGCTGTGGCGTAATCATCGCATTTTGAACAAAGAGCGTCTACAGACTCTTCCTTTGTAAGATTGGTGGATTTTGCGCCTGTTTTTTTAACAATACTGCGAAGCGCCTGCGGATTTTCGAGCATCGGACAAGGACGAAGCATATTGTCATTAAACGGCTGACCCTTGTAATACTCCTGAAAAAGCGGTGATTTTAGACATTCCAAAATACTCTTTTCCCTGATATTTGAATCTGAATAGTGAATAAATACGCAAGGCTCAACATCGCCCTCGGAATTAACATGAAAATAATTTCTGCCGCCTGCAATACATCCGCCGACATACTCTGCGTCATTTTGAAAATCGACTGTAAAAATCGGCTTGCCTGTTTTGCTGTTACGATTTTCACGAATTTTGCGATAAACGTGTTCACGCTGCTGCGGTGTAAGCAAAAGCGACTTGTCGGCTCCGTGACCGACAGGCATATAATGAAAATACCATGCATAGCGAGCGCCGTTTTCAATCATCATATCGTAAAATTCATCACTCGTTACAGCGTCATAATTTTGAGACGTGTAACACACGGATGTGCCAAAAAGACATCTATGCTTTTTGAGCATTTTCATAGCGTTTAAAGTTTTGCTGTATGCGCCGTCACCACGGCGAGAATCGTTTGACGCCTCGTCGCCCTCTATCGAAAGAGCGAGTGCTAAATTCCCGCACGCTTTCATATCCTCGCAAAATTTATCGTCAACGAGCGTTCCGTTTGTAAAAGACAGAAACAGACAGTCGCTGTTTTCACGTGCAAGCGTCAGTACATCATCCTTGCGAATCAGCGGTTCACCGCCCGTAAACATAAAGAAATGCGTGCCAAGCTCCTTGCTTTGGCTTATTATTTTTCTCATTTCATCAAGAGTGAGATTAGATTTATAGCCGTATTCAGCCGCCCAGCAACCCTTACATTTAAGATTGCAGGCTGATGTCGGGTCAATCAGCACTACCCAAGGAATATTGCATTTTTCAACGTCACGTCGTTTTCTCAGCGTTGAGGTGCCGATAAGTCCCAAATCAATTCCAAAAGTCAACACCGCCTTGCGCAAAAGGTCGTGGTCAACCTCGTCAATTCCACGAAACAGAAATTCGTGCCAGATATTATCCTCATCGCTGATAATCTCTATAGGCTTTGTAAACGTGCTTTCGGGGTACATTTTGCCCGCAAAAAACTTGCCGAGCCTTATAAGCTTGAGCATATTCTTCTGCGGATTTTTATAAATGTATTTGAAAATACGGTTTCCCACAGCGTGAAGCGGTTTACTTGATTTTTGCGTCATTCTCTTTCCCCTTTTACATAACCTGAGGAGCGGTTATTTTAAGCATATTAAGAATATTTTTTATAGTGTCCTTTACAGCTTTGCAAAGATAAAGCCTTGCCTGCATAAGTCCCTCATCCTCAACCATAACCCTTTGAGCATTATAAAACTTATGAAAAAGAGTTGCAAGTTCGATAACATAATGAGTAATTTTTGCAGGGTCGTAAGCGTCAGCGGCTGCAATGATTTCACCTGTAAGCGAGGAAAGATGACGGATTAAATCTCTCTCCTCATTTGATGTCAGCATTTCAAGCTCGGCATCTGTTGGCGTACGCATTTTTACACCCTCGCTCTCAGCCTTTTTTATAATAGAGCAAATTCTTGCGTGAGCGTACTGAACGTAGTAAACAGGATTTTCACTTGACTGCTTGGCGGCAAGCTCCAAATCAAAATCAAAATGCGAATTAGGTTCACGAAGATTAAAGAAAAATCTTGCTGCGTCAAGCGGAATTTCGTCAATAAGCGTATTAAGCGTAATTGCTTTTCCCGAACGCTTTGAAAGCTTTATTGTTTCGCCGTCACGGACAAGACGCACCATTTGCATAATTACAGCGTCAAGCCTATCGGCGTCAAGACCGAGCGCCGTTAAAGCGGCTTTCATTCTCGGAACATATCCGTGGTGGTCGGCGCCCAAAACGTCAACGGCTTTGTCATATCCTCTGACAACAAGCTTATTGTAATGATATGCAATATCAGGCACAATATATGTCGGCAAACCGTTGGCACGAATTAAAACTATATCCTTATCATTGCCAAATTCGCTTGCCTTGAACCATAAAGCGCCGTCCTGCTCGTAGGTAACTCCTTTTTCCTTAAGAGCGGCGATTACCCTGTCAACCGAGCCGTCATTGTGAAGCGTTGATTCACGAAACCAATTATCGTAGGTAATTCTGTATCTGCCAAGGTCGCTTTCAAGTCCCGCAATATTTATAGGCAAAGCGTAATCAACAAGCGCTTTACGGCGTTCATCCGATGGTACGTTAACATATTTATCGCCGTATTTCTCTGTAAAATTCTTAGCGTGGTCGATAATATCCTGACCGTGATATGCGTCCTCTGGCATTTGAACATCATCGCAAAACTGTTCAAGATAACGTACCTCAAGCGAGGTCGCAAATTTTTCTATCTGATTTCCGGCATCGTTTACGTAAAACTCACGGCTTACATCATATCCCGCCCATTCAAGAACAGAGGCAAGGCAGTCGCCGATTGCGCCGCCCCTTGCGTTTCCGATATGCATAGGCCCTGTCGGATTTGCCGAAACGAATTCAACTATTACTTTTTTACTTTTTCCGTAATCCGATTTGCCGTAATCATCACCGCAGGCGATAACGTCTTTAAGGATTTCCCTATAGTAAGCGGATGAAAGGAAAAAATTAATAAATCCCGCTCCGGCAATTTCACATCTTTCAAAAAGAGTATCGCTCAAATCAAGGTGATCAACTATACACTGAGCGATGATTTTCGGTGCTTTATGAAATACACGTGCGCCCGCCATTGCAATATTTGACGAATAATCGCCGTTTGCCTTGTTGGCAGGCTTTTCAACTATAAACTGCGGAATCTCCCCCTGAGGTAAATCACCACATTCCATTGCCGCCTTAACTGCGTCGGTAATTTTATTTTTAAGTATCTCTTCTGTTTGAAAAACTAATTTTGACATTACTTTACTCCTGATTTACTCTGAACTTCATACTAACCTCATTTTTTGAGGCAAGCGCTCCGTTAATATCAATATCGTAATTAAAATAAAATTCTGAATTTTCCTTATCATATCTGACCGAATGACCGGAAATGCCCATAAGCACATCGCCGTATTCCGTACCGTAGCTGCACAAATTACGCTTTGATCTTTCGACTATCAGGCAGGAATCGTGTGCACCGCTTCGTATAATCTCAACAGATTTTTCATTCTTATATATTTTAACGCTTACATCAACGCTTTTAAGCGGAGGCTCCTGCTCCTCAACGTATTTGACAATATAAGAATCCTCTTCTTCCTCAAAAGTTCCGACAGTCGTAAATTCAATTTTATCCTTTTGATTATCAATTCTTTGAGTGCCTATTATCTCTAATAAAATTTTTTTCATTATTCCGTGTGGCAGGTTAAATTCTGCCGCCTCTTTCCATTGCTAAATCAATCAGACGGTCAATGAGCTTTGCGTAAGGCAGTCCCGCCGCTTCAAAAAGTTTAGGGTACATACTTATTTCGGTCTGACCCGGAATTGTGTTAATCTCATTGAGCAAAACCCTGCCGTCATTTTTTGTAACGAAGAAATCAACTCTCGCCATACCCTCACAGCCGAGCGATTTATAAGCCTTAATCGCCTTTTCTTTTACCTCGTTTCGCTTGTCTGAAGAAATCTGAGCTGGAATGTAAAGCTGTGACTGCGGATTGTTATACTTAGCATCATAGTCGTAAAATTCAGCGGCAGCTACAATCTGACCTACCTCACCTGCAACAGGCTCGTCATTACCGAGTACGGCACACTCAACCTCAAAGCCGTCAATAAATTCCTCAAGGACAGCCTTTTTATCCTCCCCAAACGCAATATCCATTGCACGGGACAACTCCTCAATATTATGCGCCTTTGTAATTCCGACTGATGAACCTGCGTTTGCCGGCTTTACAAATATTGGAAAAGATAGCTTTTCCTCAGCCTTTTTCATACATTCATCAGGCGATTTGTAATATTCGCTTTTTGTAAATGCACACCATTTTGCCTGTTCAATATCATAGGCGTCAGCCACTGCGTTTGCAACAGCTTTATCCATACAAACGCCCGATGATGTGCAGTCGCAGCCGACAAACGGTATCTGTGCCAGCTGAAGCAAGCCTTGAACAGTTCCGTCCTCACCGTTTTTTCCGTGAAGAACGGGAAATACTACGTCAAGACGTACAACATCGCCGTTTGATGTAACAATACCGTGAACCGCTGTATCAGGCGAAATAAACGCAGGGACAAGATTTTTTGACAACGTCCACCTGTCGTTCGGCAAAAGGTTTACATCATCATTAAAAATAAACCATTTTCCGTTTTTTGTAATCCCGATTAAAACGATATTATATTTTGTGTAATCTATATTTTCGATAATACTTTTTGCCGAAACACAGCTTATATCATGCTCTGATGACACGCCGCCGAAAATAATTCCAAGCGTTTTTTTATTCGTATTGTCCATAATTATTATCATACCCTTTCAGCTGTAAATGCCGTTAAACAGCTTGCTAAAGAGTTTATAGCACAGTTTAGCGTTATACTTTGATTTTTTATTGTAATATTGTATCATAAGCACTTAAAATAATCAATATAAATTATCATTCACTGCATATGGAAAAATACAATTAAAATTTCTAAATAATATTAAATGTTGAGAAAGTAGTCAGAATTAAGCATTTTGCGAGTGGGAGCTGTACGTGTGTACTGCCCCCGAGCAAAAGGCTTAAAACGCTCAAAAGCGGATGGGCTCGACGCCCTGACGCTTTTAGAATAGTTGTTAGTATATATAATCTAAATATTTACAAAAATATAAAGACTAAAAGGTAATCTGCCACACCGATAATTGAGCGTGGTTATGGCTGCTTTATCGGCATTTGTTTAAAAAAGTAGTGACAAATTAGAAACATAATGTTATAATGTGTTTTGATTATATATTAACAGACGGAAGTGAGAAAATGAGCAATCTGAAAAATTACAGAAGAAGAGTATTACTAAAAACGGCGGTTATACCGATTATCGCCGCAATTATTACGGCGGTTGTTTTTATAAATTCACTGCCGACAGCAGAGGCGGATTTGCAAAATAAATTTTCTTCCTCCGCTGTAACCGAAACGGTTGTGGCTCAAAATGAATAATACGCTGTTGCGTTTTCTTAAAACGCTTGAATACGTTATTGCTCTTGTTGCTGCTGTTTTGATTATAATTGCTTCTCTGTCTCTTCCGGCTTCTGTTTTTTTCAGCGACAAAACTGTTATGCAAACATATTTTACACAGTCGCAGGTAACGTCAACACTCTTAAACCGCCTTGATGATGAGCTTGCAAATGCCGCCGAGGAATGTGATATTCCGTCTGAAGTGTTTACTGACGCTGTAGACACTCAACTCTCGGAATCGGCGCAGTCTGTTGTAGTTCTGTATATTCGCAGCGGTACGCAGTGCAATTTCCGCAAGCTTACGGACGTTGAGGACACGTTTTACGAAGCCGTTTCAAACTACTGTTCCGAAAATAAAATCAAAGCAAGCGACAGCGAAATTGAAGAAATTGCCGACACGGCTGTTGAAACATTCATCTCGGTTTATTCGGCTAACTGCAATACTGTTTTTGCGGGATTTATTTCAAGAATCAGCTCTTACGGATATTTGATTTCGGGCGGATGTATCGCTCTTGCACTTGTACTGCTTGTTCTTGTTTCTTTAATCGAGCATTTTCGCCACAACAGTATGAATTACATTGCAATGACTTTTTTGAGTGCAGGCGCCGTTAATATTGTTGCGGGAGTACTAACGCTCACCGACGGAATAATAGACAGGCTTGATTTTACAGGGTCGCAGGCGTATAACCTTGCAGTCGCCGAGATGCTCAATAAATCAGCAACAGCGTTTACGGCAAGCGGATTTTTGCTTGTGGCGGTGGGAATTTTCTTTGCGCTTCGTGCTTACAGTTATTACAAGAATAAATTTTCATTTTACGAAATTGATACTGAAATAGAAAAGAATTTAATTTAACAAAACATATATTTGCACTTTTGAAAGGATAAACTATGGAAGTTAAAGACGTTTTTAAAATTATTGAAAAGCAGCTCAGCGACTGCAATACTGAACTCGGATTTTCAAAAGAGTCCGAAAGCGAAAACGAAATCGTATTTTCAGGCGAAAAGGGTGCTTACAAGGTCATCTTTGACAAGGAAAACAATATAATGTCATTTGACTGTGCTAACGAAACAGACGGCGGAGAGCCTAAGTTCAACACAGTTTCACGCAGCCTTTTTGAGGCTGAAAGATATGATGAAAAGGACGCCAGATCGCTTGCTAATGAAATCAGCGATGAAATCACGTCTCTTTTTAAGGCACGCAAAAAGGTCAACCTTGATAAGGTTAAAATGCCCAAGGCGGTGTCAAGAACCAAAGCCAAAAACGGCATAATCAGTTATGATACCGATTCGCTTGCAAACCGATTCGGAACGCTTTATCCCGATATGAAAAATCCTATTAAGGAAAATATTGCTAAGTACGGTGAGTTTTTGCCCGAAACATTTTTTAAAGAGTATGGTACAAAGCGTGTTCTCGACGTTATCGCAAGGGGCGATGAAACTGAATGTAAAAAGCTTTTCAAAATGCTCAACGAAGTATATGAGGACGGCACCAATGAAGTGCAGGATATTATCGGCGTAACTATTCTCGGAGAGATGAAAAACGACGCCAAAATGATGGAAACCGCCGACAAATATATGATTGAATATATGGCAGGCCCCGTACACGAAATTAACAAAATCACACGCAAGAAAAATAAGTTTACGAAAAAGCTTGAAAATCCTCCCACTTATAAGCCTAAGAGGAAAAAGAGAACAAGCTTTATGCAAAGCTCATTACAGTCGCAAAGTATTGACAGATAGTTTTTAGAGGAAATTATGGACAAAAACAAAAAAGACTAATTCAATACGGAATTATTTCACCGCTGATAGTCGGAATTGTGACAGTGATAATATTTTTCGTTTGTTTTTCGCTCGTTAAGTCTGACATTCCGTTTACGGGAGAAGTTGTAAATGTTGCCGAATATCAAAGCGGCGAAATCACTTCCCCTCAATACGATGAAAATATAATGTCCGACGACGGCACTGTTCTTAAATCAGCAATAGTACAAAGTGAGAACACTCAGCTTGGCACTGTTACATTCGGCGGCGACACATTTGATTTGATTTATGAGGCGGATTCCGTAAACGCTGTTGGCAGAACCAATCTTTCATCAAACGGCGCTTACGTAGGTGAAATTGGAACCGCCGTTATAAGCATTAACAAAAGCAACAACGCAAAGCTGAATATGCTTGCCAAGGGCGACGATATTGAAATTGAATGTTTTTACGGAAGTTATACTTATGAAGTTACAGATGTTGTAACGGTAGACACATTCAGCCAAATTTTTTCGGCGGGCGACGGTATAGGCAGAGCTGTTGCGATATATACAGACGACGGACTGACCCCCGGACTTAGTGAGAATTACAGAGTTGTAATTGCCAAAATGACTTCCGGCACCGAAGTAAACGAATAGGAGGGGAAAAATGTCACTAAAAGCAACACGTAACATTTTATGTTTTTTCCTTTCATTTATCATCGTACTTGGAGGAATCTGCTTTGTCGGAGCGCTTACTGTCAACTGTACGCTCGTTTCGCAAAGCTATATGAAATCAATTTTGGCTTCTGACAAAATACTTGCCGAATGTAATGATAATTTCCAAAAGCAGCTTGAAGCTCTTGCGGATGAAAGCAATATTCCCTCTCGTGTTTTTGAAGCGGTTGAAACTGTTGACGACACAACCGATTTAGCTGTTGACCGCCTCTTTGAGGGCAATGATACAACGCTTTTTATGGAAAGTAAGGTCGAACTTTTCGAGTCGCTTTGTAAGGAGTATTTAGACGGCAATGAAATAGCGTATGACGAGGAAGATATACACAATACGGCTGTACGGGCAGCGGAAATTTACGCCGATTCATTCGGTCTGAAAAATACCGACGAAGCTCGAAACTTTATCGTTACGGTACAGGAAAACGCTACAGGAATTGCTTCAACAGGACTTCTCGCTCTCGTTTTGGGAGTCGGTATGCTTTTAATTATGTTTAAGTCAAAAACGGATTCTGCGGAGCGTATTTTTTCAGCATTTACCGCAATGGGCGTTACACTTTTCCTTGCAGGACTTGTATCGCTTATTTCGGGCTTTGGACAGGGCGCTCATATTTACCCCGAAATTTACTCTCAGGCGATTGACACAGCCGTAATCGGCGTTTGGATTATCATTACCGCCTGCGGCGCTATAATTACAGGCGCAAGCGTATTTGCATCTGTGCAGATTTATAAAAAAAGAGTCGGCAAAAATTAAATTTAATACAGAAAAAATAAAAGAACTGCTTCTCTATAATGAAACAGTTCTTTTGGTTTTTATATTGTACCTCACTGAAAAAGTTAATTGTTGAGAATTCGCTTCCGAGTAAAAGACTTAAAACTACCAAAGGCACTGAGAAACCAGTATCCTCAGCGCCTTTCAAGTGTTCTTAACGTAAATTATGTTGTTGCTAATGATATTTAATAAAACAATTTAACCATATAATAATCGGTCATATTTCCGACTGCTTATTCGTCATCCTGTTTTTTTAGAGCTTCTCGTTCCGCCTTGCGCTGAGCTCTCTTTTTCTTTGCTTTATATCCCATAAGTTTGTCCAAATGCTCATCGGGCGTTGTGCAAGTTCCGAGCGTAACCGTACTGTTTCCGTAAAATCCGTGGAAATCGGAACCGCCGGTCATAAGCAGTTTATTTTTCTTACAAATACCGCTGAGAAATTCAATATTCGCTTCTGTTGCTGACGGATGCCAAACCTCGATTCCGTCAAGGCCCATTTCAATATAAGAATCAATCTCGTCAAAATTATCAAAAAACGCAGGATGGGCAAGAACGGCAATACCGCCGGCGCCATGAACCTCTTCGATAACCTCTTTAATATCAGGATATTTTGTAGGTGCAAGCAAATTGGTTTCGCTTTCGGGTGAAAAAAGAGCGTTATATAAATCGCCGAATATTTCCGTAGTATAGCCTGCGTCAATAAGAGCGTGCATAATATGCTGTTTAAAAAGATTTGTAGAGCCAGAAGCGTGATTTATAATAAATTCGGTTGAAATCGGAAAACGTGACGCAACCTTGAGCATCATAATCTGACCTGCACGTTTTCTTGCGACAGACGTTCTTTTGCACAGTCCCTCAAGCCTGTCGGGAGTATCGGCAAGGTAACACAATATATGCACCTTTTTACCGGCTTCGTTATCAAAAGCCGAAAGCTCCACTCCGGGAATAACGTTAACGCCGTAGCGTTTTCCTATAACTTTACCTCTTACAGTACCGGCAAGGCAGTCATGGTCTGTTATGGCAATCGTATCAATTCCGCTTTTTTGTGCTATTACTATTAAATCTTCAATACCTACTGAGCCGTCGCTCAATTTTGTATGGCAATGTAAATCTGCTGCCATAACAATCCCCTCCCTTTAATAATGTAGAGCAAGTAAAATTTTCCAATAACTTATTTTTAACAAAATTAAATATATTTAACGTACAATATATAGTAACATATTATTTCAACTTTTTCAAGTTTAAAGGTGTTTTTTTCAATTTTAGTCTAATAAAAGTGTATAGTCGATTAAAAAATTTGTTAATTTTTTCACATTCTTGACAATATTTGATTTAATTTGGAAACGGGAAGTCCAACTACATTAAAATAATCGCCGTCAATTTTTTCAACCAAGAGAGAACCCTTGCCCTGGATTCCGTAAGCACCAGCCTTGTCCATCGGCTCGCCGGTTGAAATATAATCGTTAATTTCGCTGTCGCTGAGCTTGAAAAATTTAACTTTTGTCAAGACGGAAAATGTTTTTGTGCTGCTCGGAGTAATAACGGTCACACCTGTAAAAACGCCATGCTCTCTGCCGCTGAGCATTTTTAGCATTGTAAAAGCGTCGCTTTCATCCTTTGGCTTGCCGAGAATTATATTGTCAAGAGCAACAACAGTATCGGCGCCGATTATCGTGTCGGTGTTATTTTTAAACGGCTGAGCCTTGATTTTCGAGAGATATTCAACCGCCTTATCAGGCAATATATCTTTTGGCAGAGTTTCATCAACGTCAGCGCTTTTGACTGTAAAATCATCTGTTATCAGCTTTAGCAATTCTCTTCTTCTTGGTGATTTTGAAGCAAGTATCAGCATTATAATCGAGCCTTTCGTTTTATGTTTTTTTAAAATTTAATCGAGGGCTTTGCCCGAACATCAACATTTGTCAAGGGCGAAGCCCGCTTAGGTGGGAGATTATGACTCCCGCCTAAGAAAAAAGATGAAACCCGCTTCTCTCCTCTCGGTTCGGCGGTGCTTCTGCCTTTGGCAGAGGTATCCACCGGACACCCGCACCCTATAAAAGCGGGGACATCTTTTCAAATGTTATTTTCTTCAGGTTCCTCTTTGGTACAGTCCTCTTGTGTATAAGAATGGCGCTTTTTCGCCTTTGCTGCAAAGGTCGATTATATCCATCACCTCGCCGACAGTTTCTGTTGAAAAATAGAAATGAGCAAAATCAGTATGTACCTCGTTCATTCGATCAAGCATATAAATCGGCACGCTGTTAAGCACCTCTGAACAAGGATAATCGTTGCAAACCACAGGAAATTCATATCCCTTTCTGTCTGTAAGCGCACCGTTTCCGCCACATTCAAAGCAGCCTATATCATTTTTAACAGGGCAGTTTCTTGTCAGCATAAGCGGTACTCTGCCGTAAACTATAATGCCGGTGTCGTCGGCATTTATTTCATTCGCTTTATCAAGCGTCAGCTCAAACGATAAAATCGGCGAGTTGATTTGCCTTGCGCTTTCGCTGTTATAGATATTAAGACCAAAATCGCCGTACACATTAAAGCCAAGTTCACGTGCAAGCCTGTATGAGCCGATATTGCCGCAAAGGGCATTTTTAACACCGGCCCTTTTGAGTTTCAAGAGCCTGCTTGTTATCTTTTCCTCCATACCGAAAAGTCCTCTCGGCAGAGTGACACCCGCACGGTTATCAACAAAATCCTCAAGACTTGAGCTTATCGGAATAAAAACTCGCTCAAACGGATGTTTGTCGGGAATTTGCTGTGCGCTGAGAAAAGAGGCTGTAAGATACGGCTTTGAAATTTTTATTCTGTGCATTATCGGTCTGAACGGCTTTGAAACGACTTGTACTTTTTCGGTCGCTTCGATTTGAGCCACCGCACGACGGCGAAGCTCATTGATTTTGGAAACAGGCAAAATCAACCCCTCGTCAAGAGAAATTTCTATATCTTGTGGATAAAACTGCGTACCGCCTAATTTTGAAAGTCTTTGCCTTAAGCTCTCGGCTGTCATAAGCTTGTTAATCGCCTTTTCAGGCACGTCACCGACAACCGTAACAGTTTTATTAAGCGCCGTTGCCGTTAAAGAACACGGCCGGCCGTTTTTGCAGACAAATTTCATATCAATAGGCAAAAGCGGATTTTCGTTATCATAGTTATGACTGATTTCTTTAAGAACGTCAGCGGCTTTGATGACATCCTCTTTTTGACGTATGCCGAACATATCCCTGCCGAGCTTTGCATTAAGATAACCATTTGTAAAACCGCTTCGTGAAAAAACGCTTCTCAGCGTAAGCTCATCGGCAGAATTAAAGTTTCCGTCAATAGCTTTTTTAACCGCAGTTACTGCGGCGCTTACATATTCGGGACGCTTCATTCTGCCCTCGATTTTTAGACTTGTTATGCCGTCAAGTCGGTCAAGCTCGCTTATTATGCTCAAATCCTTTAAGGATAATGCGTTTTTATTATCACCGCCTGCCGTAAACGGAAGCCTGCACGGCTGAGCGCACAAGCCTCTGTTGCCGCTTCTGCCACCTATCATTGAAGAAAGATAACACTGCCCCGACACAGACATACAAAGAGCGCCATGAACGAATAATTCGAGTTCCATGTCGGTTTTATTTCTGATTTGAGCTATCTCCTCAAGGCTCATTTCCCTTGGAAGAACAATACGTGAAAAGCCCATTTCCTTTGCCTGCTGCACTCCCATAGGCGTCATAATACTCATTTGAGTTGAGGCGTGTATTCTTGCGTTTTCAAAACACTCCCTTATCATTTTTGCCACGCCTAAATCCTGAACGATAAAAGCGTCTACACCTGCACCGAGCGCATTTTCCACAGTCTTATATGCCAACGGCATTTCCTCATCGGATACAAGGATATTAAGCGTTAAATAAACCTTAACGCCTCTTTGATGGCAGTATTCAACCGCCATCTTAAGTTCATCATCATTAAAATTGCCGGCATTGCGACGAGCATTGAACAGCTTACCGCCAAGATAAACTGCGTTTGCACCGCTTCGCACACCGGCAATCAGTGACTCCATACCACCGGCAGGAGCCAAAATTTCAAATTTCATACGAGTTAAAAATCCTTACTTTTCCGCAAGCTTGTTTCTTAAATCGGAAATTTCTCTGTTAAGCCGTTCAACCTCACGTCTTGCGACGTCAACCTCCATACGAGCCCTTGCGCTGTCCTCAAGATAATCTTTAATCTGAGCACGAAGATTGTCGGCTGAAGCAGTCGCTTTTTTACAAGCGTCAGCCTCGTCAAGAGCAACAAGCACAGCAGCCTGAGTTGTTGACAAAGTGGGATTTGCATTACAGATAAGCTTCATCTCGCCTGAAATCGTTTCGGCAAGATTTTCAACATATTCCGGGTCGTCCTCTGTAACGATTGTATAGCTTGAACCGCAGATTTTTACCTGTACCTTATTTTTGTTCATTTCGTTCACCTTCAACAGTAATTGACATTTTTCCACTTATCTATAAGTATATCAATAAAATATAGAATTGTCAATCAATTAGCAACTACTGAAATAATTAAATTTTGGAATTTTAAGAGAGTGACAATTCATTTTTTATGTAGTCGCAGTAAAGCTTAATTATATCTATATCTGTTTTTGCATATACGGTTCTTGCGCCGACAGTATCCTCAATCTCGTTAAAAACAAGCCTGCCCCGATGAAAGATAAAATCAAAGCCCGCCCAGTCACACCGCACAGTATCAATAACGGACTGTACAAATTCTCTTTCCTCTTTTGTGAGATTATAAATCTCGGCATCGCCGCCAAGGCAAAAGTTTGAACGAAAATCATTATCGCTTTTTCTGAGGACAGCCGTTACAATCCTGCCGCCTATAGCCCAGACACGGACATCTCTGCCGGGTGTATCGCAAGGCTCTTGATAAACATAGCCGCTTTGGAATTTCTCGCTCGTTTTAAGCATAACGACATCTTTGCCGCCGCTGCCGTCAACAGGCTTTTTTACCACAGGCACCTTTGTATACCTTGTCGGCATAATCGGTATCGACCTTTTTTCCATAAAATCGTAGCAAAGCTGTTTGTCATTTGCAAGACGTGAGAGCGATGACGAATTGAAAACTCTTATTCCTTTTCCTTCAAAAAATTCTCCCACGTGGTAATCGTTAGTTCTATTAATTACGAAGTCCGCCTCGCCACAAAAGCCTTTTTCCTTTAGCGTTACGTCAAGATTTTCTTTAAACTTTTCTATTGCGAATAAATTTTTTTCAATTTTTTCTTTAGGATAAATCAGAACACCCGACATTAAATTTTCTCCTTTATAGTACTGAAAATCAGCGGAGCAATATCTTTTCCTGTTGCCTGCATAATATTCATAATATGAGCGTTTGAATTTACCTCGCACACAATATTTCCCTCAAGAATATCAACTCCGCCGAACGTCAGCGAAAGAGCGTCGCAGGCTTTTAAAGCCGTATCAATTATCTTTTTGTCGGGGTTAAAAGGCGTCATAATACCGCCGTTTGTAACATTTGAGCGAAAATCGTTTTTATTTTCCCTCATAACCGCCGAAACGCACTGTCCATCGATTACCTCAACTCTTATGTCACGTCCTGCGCTTTTTTCAATAAACCGCTGAAGAATAAACGGCTTTTCGCTTATATGAGAAATAATTTCATCAACAGTACGGCACAAGTAAACCTGAGCGCCGAACGAACCGAAACATTCTTTAAAAACGAGTGGCAGCCCTAAAACCTCGACCGCCTTAAAAACGAACTCGCTCATATCCGATTTAAAGAAGCTTTTAGGCGCAATAAGCGTTTTCGGCTGAGGAACAACGTCCAAAAGTTCAATGTACGTTCTCGCCTTATCGTCGCATTTTTCAATAGAATCGGCACTGTTGAATACGGGAATACCGTAACGCTCAAGCATTCTCGCAAGGTTAATGTCTTTGTCCCAAAACAAAACAAAATCGGTGCTGACGCTTTCTCCGGCAAGCTCAAGATTCGTTTTAACCGTGAGGTTAATATTCATTTTTTCAGCCGTTTTTTTCAAGTGGCTGTGCAAAGCATCGTACTTTTCACCTTTTAAAAAGTGATTTTTTACCAAAATTCCGTTCATTTTCTTATCTCCAATGAAAGTATTGTAACATTCTGCCTTGCATTTTTCAATCTAATAGTATAAAATGTTTTTATATAATATTAGATTAGTAATTACCTTTAACCGTACCTGAGCGCATCAGACGGTTAATGATTTACAATTTTGTAGTTGGAAAGGCTATGGTGATTTTATGACAGAGTATAAACTTAAATACGGCTGTAACCCAAATCAAAATCCTGCAAGAATTCATATGGACGGCAAGGAGCTTCCGTTTACCGTATTAAACGGTGCGGCAGGATATATCAATCTTCTTGATGCATTCAATTCATGGCAGCTTGTAAAAGAGCTTAAAGTGGCGACAGGATTGCCGTCGGCGGCGTCGTTTAAACATGTTTCTCCGGCAGGAGCGGCGGTTGCAAAAGAGCTTGATGAAAAAGAGCGTAAGGTTTATATGGTACCGAGCGACCTTGAACTTTCACCTATTGCGCAGGCTTACGTTCGTGCAAGAGGATGTGACAGAGTATCTTCATTCGGCGATTTTGCCGCACTCAGTGACGAATGTGACGCTTCTGTTGCAAAATTTCTTGTAAAAGAGGTCAGCGACGGAATTATTGCTCCGTCATATACAGATGAAGCTCTTGAAATTTTAAAATCAAAAAGACGTGGCAACTACCTGATAATTCAGATGGATGAAAGCTATGTTCCCGACGCTACCGAAACAAAACAGGTTTTCGGAATTAAATTTGAGCAGAAAAGAAACGATTCCATTATGACTATGGACTTGTTCAACGATATGCCGACGGATATTAAAGAAATACCCGAAATAGCAAAAATCGACCTGCTAATTTCACTCATAACTTTAAAATACACACAGTCAAATTCCGTATGCTTTGCCATGGGCGGTCAGACAATCGGCGTCGGCGCAGGTCAGCAAAGCCGTATTGCCTGCACAAGGCTCGCCGGAAGCAAGGCTGATAATCTTTGGCTTCGTCACAATGAAAAAGTGCTTAACCTGCCCTTTATTGACGGAATAAGAAAATGCGACGCCGACAATGCTATCGACCTTTACATATCCGATGAATATGAAGATTTGCTTAAAGACGGTGTATGGCAGAGATATTTTACTGAATGTCCCGCTCCTTTCACTAAAGAAGAAAAAGCTCAGTGGCACGAAAAAATGACTAATGTGGCTCTCGGCTCGGATGCGTTCTTCCCGTTTGAGGATAATATTGAGCGTGCCGCACGTTCGGGCGTTAAATATATAGCACAACCCGGAGGTTCAGTAAGGGATCAGGCTGTTATTGACTGCTGCAACGATTTGGGAATAGCGATGACCATGACCGGAATCCGCCTTTTCCACCACTAATCCGTTCATAAGCAATCAGAAACCAACAAAGCGGTGCATTAGTGTTGCTCTCAAAACGCTAATTCTGACTGCTTTCGGAAAGATACAACAGCCAATTATAGCGTATAAATTCGCTAAACATCAGACATCCGCTTGAATTATGAGAGGAAAACTATGAATTACGGCGAGATAAAGAAAAACGATATTGCAAACGGCGAAGGTGTACGCACCTCATTATTTGTTTCAGGGTGCAGGCATCACTGCAAAAACTGCTTTAACGAGGCTACCTGGGATTTCGGCTACGGCAAACTTTTTACCGAGGAAACCGTAAAGGAAATACTTGACTCCTGTTCACCCGACTGGATTAACGGCTTATCTCTTCTCGGCGGCGAGCCGTTTGAGCCTGAAAACCAAAAGGTACTTTTGCCGTTTTTGATAATGTTTAAAGAGCGTTTCAAAAATAAAGACGTGTGGTGCTATTCGGGATTTACGATTGAGGAAATTCTCGGGAAAAAACCGTCTCGTGCTTTTACCGACACCGGCGGTGAAATGCTGTCTTATATCGACATTCTCGTTGACGGCAGATTCGTTGAGGAAAAAAAGGATATTTCACTTGTATTCAGAGGTTCGTCAAACCAGCGTATAATTGACGTTAAAAAAACACTTGAAGAGAAAAAAATAGTTCTCTATTTTGAGTAATACGGAGGGTTTATGCCTTATATTTGCGTTCATTTTAAGGAAAAAACAACACCTGACGGAGAGCAGGTTTACTTTGCTGTCAGCAAAGACGGCTTTAACTGGGAAAGTTTAAATAACTCAAACCCCGTTTTAACGTGCGATAAGGGCGAAATGGGATGCCGTGACATTGAAATTGTAAGGCTCAAAAAAGGCGGCTTTGTAATTTTAGCGACCGATTTGTGCATAGTTCACAGAATCGAGCGTGACGGCAAGCTTGACTGGAAGCAGATAAACAGTCACGGCAGTAAAAATCTTTCCATGTGGAAAAGCGACGATTTAATTCACTTTTCACAGCAAAAGCTCATATATTTCGGTCGTGACGATTTCGGATGTCTGTGGGCACCGGAGGTTTTTTACGACGAAGAAAGCGACGAGTATCTTATTCACTGGGGTTCTACAATCGCAAAGGATAATTTTACCCATATGTCAATCTATTCCTGCACGACAAACGATTTTGAGAGCTTTACTCCACCACGTCTTTTCTTTGAAAAGGATAATGAAATTCTTGACAGTCATATAACAAAAGTTGAAAAAACGTATCATCTTTTCTACAAAAATTCCGATAATCCGGCAATGAATATGCACGCAACGTCACAAAAGCTTTACGGCCCATATGAAAACGACAGCGATTTTCAAAATTATATGGAGTCGCTTTATCATCCGGGCTCTTATGAAGCGCCTACAACGTATACGCTTCCCGACGGAAGATGGTGTATGATGCTCGACTTTTTCGGCTGTGAAAAGGAGAAAATGGGATATGTTCCGTTCATTTCACCGACAGTCGGCGACAGTAATTTTGTTATGAGCAAAGACGATTTTACATTTCCCTACGGTTTTAAACACGGCAAGGTAATTGAAATAACCGATGAGGAATATGCATCTCTTAAAAGCTATTACGCTGATAACTAAAACAAAATATTATGAAAAAGGCACTGTGAATTTTATATCACAGTGCCTTTCAAGTGTTCCTAACGTAAATTACGTTTTGCTAACATAATCTAATTAAATTAAGCAATTAAACATATAATAATCAGTCATGGTTCGGACTGCTTATACGTTTTGCAGGATGGCGTATAAGTAGTCAGAATTAAGCATTTTGGGAGGATTGCTGTACATTGTGTCCAGTTGCGGTGCCCAAAATTTTCGGTCGCTTACGCTGAAAATTTTGACCGCTGCCAATTCTTTTTGCTCCCTTTTTCTCACACTGTGAGCGGTCGCAAACGAATCCGCTTCCGAGCAAAAGGCTTAAAACGCTCAAAAGTGCCAAGAACATTAAGGTCTTGGCACTTTTATATTGTTGTTGTAACAAGATGACTTTTTTGTCATTAAAAGATAAAAGTAATAAAGATACTTCTATTTTTACCACCTGAGCGTGGTTATGGCTGCTTATACGCCATCCTTATGCCAAATAGAGTGCTGATGTGTCTATATTCGTGTTGTCTACATACCAGCTGTTGCCGATTTCAGCAACATAAACTTCCTGTGTAGCAACAACCGTACCATCATCAAGAGTAACCTCAACAGTACATTTTGCAACTGAAGTGATAACATCCGAATTATCGAGCTGAGTAAAAGCATCTGTCATTGTTGCGGCTGTTTCATCATCAAGAGCAAACTGCGCTACGGCTGTTTGACCCGACTCAACTACAGATGTAATTCTCTCTGTGTATTCCTCAACGTAAGCGGTAACCTCATCAGCGGAAAGCTCTGTACATTCGGTAACTGTAGTAGTAAATTTGTAATCATCACCGTACATTAACTGATATACACCTGTTGAAGCTTCCTGAATAACAGTCTTATCATCGTCCGCAAGCTCCTCTTCAGTACCTGTCAATGACAGTCCGTACGATGAAACATTTGATTCAAACGCACCAAACATAAAGTCGGAATCCATATATTCATCGCCGTAAACCTCTGCCCTAACCTCTGCAAGTTTTGCAAAGTAATTTGAGAATATAGCGTCATAATCGTCAAGACCGTATGTAGTAAGAAGTTCAACGTAATAGTCGTACATCGTTTCGTAAACTTCGTCAATAGCGGCAGTTTCCTCATCATTACCTGTGCCGACAAAGTCAGCCTGCTCAACGTCGTCGCCGTCATTTATATAAGGGAGCATATAAGCGTTGGTAACAAAATTGCCGAATTTCATATTCTTTGAAACGAGCGTGTTCTTGTAAGCATTATAGCCGTCGCCCGTCTGAACAATAGTATCAACATATGTCTGGGCAACCTTTTCGGCACTGAATGCGGTGTATCTTGAAGTGAAAGCAAATATAGTAAGCGCAACCAAAATTACAGCTACTATAATGCCGGCAACAACGGCATATAATCCTGCTTTAAATTCTTTTTCTTTCGTCTTAGCCATAAACATTACCCTCCTTATTCAGCGATTTCCTGTGCGGCAACGTCATCACTGCCGGACTGAGCGTTTCTCTTTTCAGCAAGAGCGGCTGTAATTCTTTCTTTCTTCTCTCCGACCATATCGTAGAACAGAATCGGGATAAATTGAAGAATAACGAATATTGCGGGAATGATTGTGTAAATCATAAGGAAACGTGACAATACCGCATCATCCTGTGCCGCATAAGCTACGTTCGGATCCTGTGAGAACTGATAATTACTCCATGTGTAAACAAGCCACGGGCCGAGGAACTTCGTAAACGCAGAAGCAATTTTTGAGAAAAGACCGTAGCCTGCGTAAGCAAGACCTTCCTGACGTTTACCTGTTTTATATTCCATTTCATCAATACAGTCTGCAATCATAATGTTAGGCGTTACGTTTGTATTGCCGTGCTGTAAACCGCAGAAGAAGTTGAGAATCAAGAACGGAATTACAAGTGAGCTGTTGAAACCGACAGCCTTTGAAACAAGGTACAAAATCGCAAGTGATGAAGCACCGTAACAGCAGAAGATAATGTAGGTTTGCTTTGTTGAGAATTTCTTAAGAACAGCTCTGACAATAAGCATACCGACAGCTGTTCCGATACCCATAGGAAGCATAAGAGCAAGCTTTAAGCCCTTTGAACCTAAAAGATAAATAGCTATGTAAAGTGAAACTGTACCGTAAACGCCTCTGCCGAAGCCTGCAAGCTTTGTAAGTGAAACCATAAGCAGGTTCTTGTTTGTGAAAACAAGCTTGATTGATTCAACAAGCGAAACCTTTTCAGATGTATACGGTACACGCTCCTTGTTGTTTGCAAAGAAAATCATAACGAAGATTATCATACCAAGAGCGCATATTGTTGTTGAAATAATAAGATCAAGTCCCTGACCTTCTGCGTTCTTGAACTGCTGCTGTCCCATAAAGAGCTTCATAAGTTCCTGAACAACAATAATGATAAGCTGACCGCCCGATTGACCTACAGAACGCAGGAAAGAAGCGATTGAAATAGCGTCGCTTCTTTCAGACGCATTAGGCGAGCAAAGAGCGCCAAAGCAGTTAGCCGGCGACTCTACAGCGCAGGAAACAGCCGTGTAAAGACAATAAATTACTATCATCCAAACAGACGCAATACCAAATGACGTTGTGTTTGGTGCAATAAATACAAGCATTGAAACAATAGCAAGAGGTAAAGCACCGAAACCAATCCACGGCTTAACCTTACCTAATCTTGTTTTCGTTCTGTCAACAAGAATACCTATGACAAGTTCGCACGCAGCGCCTAAAAATCCGGCAATCAAAAATGTGATTTCAACAATATTTGCAATCTGCGAGGAGTCAAAACCCTTCCCCTTGAACGCAAAGTCAGCAAAGAATGTAGTCGTATAATCGGGCATCCAGCCTGTAAGCAAAGCGACACCGAAAAGTCCGATACCAAAGGTTACAATCTCTGATGGCTTCATATACTTCTTTTCAGCCGGTGCAGCACTTGACGCTTCCGCAACAGCGGCTTTCTTTTTAGCCATAAAAAACCTCACTTTTATAAAATGTCTTCTTGTTAATCATTATATCACTATATTTTTAAGTTGACAATAGGATTTTTAACTTTTATTTAACAAATATTTAACCTAAAAGAAATTTTCTTTACAAAAAACAAATACCGCCCTGTGAATAAACACAGAGCGGTATGTTCCGATTTATGTTGTAAAAACAGATAAATTTTTATCTCAGCGTGTAGAAAAAGTTAAATTACAGATTTCTACACGCTGGCAGATGTTGAGAAAGTAGTCAGAATTAAGCATTTTGGGAGGGGAGCTGTACGATGGTACTGCCCCCGAGTAAAAGGCTTAAAACGCTCAAAAGCGCCGAGAAAATTAAATTCTCGGCACTTTTATATGGTTGTTGATAAAAATAATTTTGATGTTATCAAAATGTGAAAGTAAGAAATATATTTATATTTCTACAATTTGAGCGTGGTTATGACTACTTTATCGACAGACTGTGATAAGTTTTTATCTGATTATTCGCCAGACTTTGCTCGGCGGGCGGCAAGTTCTGTTGAAATCATTGCTTTTTTATCGCCGACAATATCATACTTAAACATAGGAATCGTTGAAAGAAGCGCAAGTATACCCGGCATTACCGTATAAGCAAAGAATACTATATCCTTTGTTTTTGTAGTAAACACAACCGTGCTTTCGGCAATCGCTTCCTGATAGCCTGAAAACTGTATAAATACAAGACCGAGCGCCGTACCGAGAGCAAGGCAAACCTTAATTGTAAGAGTAAGTACAGAATAAGCTGCGCCCTCCATACGCTTGCCTGTTTCGTACTCATAATAGTCAACGCAATCGGCAGTCATAATCATAGGCATAAGCGTTACAGCACCGAACTGAAGTCCGATAAGGAACAGCGACGCATAAAAGAGAATCGTAAGAACCATATTATCAGGATTTAAGAACCAGAAATGACCTATTACAAAAGAAAATACCGACGCCGCAAAGCCATAAAACGACATAATGAGGTAAACCTTTTTCTCATCAAGCTTTTTAATAAGAATCGGGCAAACTGCCATACTAATCATTGAACCTACGGCTGTTACGATACCCAAAACAGCTACAAGATTTTGTGAGCCTAAAAGCGCATTAGCAGCCTGAACCTGAATACCCATTGCCATCTGACGGCCGAATCCGAGGAAATACGAAACGATAACGAGCATAAGCGGTTTATTGTCTTTAAGCGCCGAAATCATATCCTTAAACGAAGTCTTTTCGGCAGGCTGATAAGGAACTCTCTCTTTATTGCAAAGTGGAATAAGTGCAAACAATGCGCAACCTAAAACAGCCGTTAAAATTGCTGTCCAAAAATATTCTGACGCAATCATTGGAGTATCGGTTTCACCCTCAAAACCGAACACCTGTGAACCGCCCTTAATAATAAGGCAGACAACAGGAACGATTACAACGCAAGCGGAAAATCCAACCTGCTTAAATGTATTTGAAATTGAAACGACGTTAGTTCTCTCGGTAGGATTAGGTGTCAAAACAGAGGCAATTCCCTGTGACGGAACATCACCGAGCGTCATTGCAAGCGACCAGATAAGATATGTAACAAATATCCAAATATAAAGACCTATACCCGTAAACGGAACTTTAAGAAATATTACCGCCGTAAAAACAAGAAGCGGAAGAATTGAATAGGCAATCATTGATTTGAACTTGGCATTCTTGCTTTTTGAACGGTCAATCATATTGCCTACAATAGGGTCGAACACCGCCGACACTATTTTTGCTATCAAAATAAGTATGCCTACGACAGCAATATCCGCTCCGAGAATTGACGAATCAAATTCAGCCTGATATGAATTTAGCAGTCCGACGATTGCCTGAAAGCCAAACAATCCGAGTGAATAAGCGGCAATCTCTTTAAAATTCATATGTTTTTCTTTTGTAATATCTGTCATAAATTACCTCCAAAAAAGTGCAAAAGGGCAAAACCAGTCTGTCGATAAAGCAGCCATAACCACGCTCCGATGATAAAAAATAAATGTCTGTCTTGATTTTATCTTTTAATAACAGGAAAATAATCTTGTTACAACTACCATTTAAAAGTGCCGAGAGCCCAAGTTCTCGGCACTTTTGAGCGTTTTAAGCCTTTTGCTCGGAGGCGGTACACACGTACAGTTCTCACTCCCAAAATGCTTAATTCTGACTACTTTCTCAACAGACCCAAGTGCGTAGAAATATCTCCACTGACAGTTTTTGCCCGTAAGTTCCGCTAATCCTTAAATACTTCGCTGAACAAATCAATATCGGCAGCCTTCATAACGGCGGAGAAAAGCTCTGAGCCCATTACCGGCATAAGCCTGTTAAATATCGACATTGCATGAGCGTCAAATCCGTGAACCATCATCGGACGCTTATGCTCAATTCCGAACATAATCATCTTTACCATACGGTCACAGTCTGTTGAAATCATATCCATAACCTTTTGACCTTTTCCGCCGGAATTCTCCTGGTCACGGAAAATATCGGTCTTGGTAAATCCAGGGCATACAAGTCCAACGTAACATTTGCCCTTATATTCAACACGCAAAGCCTCTGTAAATCCTTTAAGAGCGGCCTTTGACGCACTGTACATTGAAGTTCCTGCAAGCGTCATCAAAGCGGCGGAAGAGTCAATATTGATAATAGCCGGATCGTCTTCTTGCAAAAGTGTAGGCAGAAAAGTCTTAACACCATAAACGCATGAATAGAAATTGATATTCATTGCACGCTCAATTTCATCATAAGAATATCTGCCGAATCTTTTGAACTTAGGAAGAATACCTGCGTTATTTATAAGAACTGATGGCTTGATACCTTCCTCTTCAAGCTCTTTTGCAAAATTTTCCCAATTTTCTTTTACAGAAACGTCAAACAATTTATATGAGAATTGCTCAGCGTATGTTGGGCCGAGTTCCTCAATAAATTTAAGCATTTTAGTTTCACTGCGGGCAACGCCCACAACACGGCAACCATGTTTTTTAATTAAGGTAGCGGCAATTCCTGCACCCATACCACCCGATGCACCGGTAACAATAACGGTCTTTGAGTTAAGCCATTCACCGCCGACCAATTCAGTACATTTGCTCATATTTTTACCTCCCGGATAAATTTTTAAATTCTTTATTTATTATACAATATAAATTTTGACATTACAACACCATTTTTCTTAAAAATTGAAATTTTGTAAATTATGATTTTTTGTGATAAATCTTCGCTATTTCTTGTATATTTCAACAAAATCAGCAATTAGTTTTTGTCATAAACGCCGAATATTTTTAGTAAATTTGCAATCGCTATTATTGTATGTTAAAATACTATGGTAAAAAGGCGTATAATATCGTAATTCGACAAATATGCCAAATTTTTAAATTGGCGGGAATTTTTATGGACAGACGTGTTAAAAGAACAAAAACAGCTGTATTTAATGCGGTTATGGAATTGATTGTTGAAAAAGGCACCGATAAGATTACCGTTTTAGAGCTGTGCAAAAGAGCAGATATAAACAAAAGTACCTTTTATCTTCATTACAGCAGTATGGAAGACTGCCTTGAACAGTGCTTTCAATCAATTATGAACGGTATTGTGGAACTTTCAAAGCAGATAAAATTTGAAGATATTAAACGTAATCCACGCCCTGTTATAGAGCGTTTGCTTGACGAGGCTGAAAAGCAAATTGACTACCTTATTAAATTTAAAGACAGCAATATCTGCGGTCCGTCAATAAAGATACTCAAAGACACTATTGTAAAAACGATTGCTCAAAATAACGGATTCAATCCCGATGACAATTATTATGAAATCGCTCTGATTTCATTTGCCGTAGCCGGCTGTGTTGACGCAGTGATTGTTCCGCTTCCTTACTTTAATAAAGAAGAATTAACCAACGCTATTGTTGCAATGCTCCAAAGCAAAAGCAGACCGGTTGTGTAAATCATTACAGTGGTTAAATATAAAACCTGATAGGAGGATTCTATATGAATATTGAAATGACAAAAGAGGAAATAGGTTTATTGGATGAAGCCGATATTGAAATCGGAAAATACGGAAAAACCGACAAAAAATGCCCTCGGTGCGGAAATGATATAATTTTAGAAGAGGGCAGAAGCTCCTACACCATAAGATGTAAAACCGATAATTGTATTTCCTTAATCTTTAGAGGAATTTAATATAAATTAAAAAACTTATTAAACATTAAGCACTTTTGATTTCTCAAAAGTGCTTCAGTCTGTCGATAAAGCAGTCATAACCACGCTCAAATTGTAAAAATATAAATATCTTTCTTACTTTCACATTTTGATAACATCAAAATTATTTTTTATCAATATCATATAAAAGTGCCGAGAATTTAATTTTCTCGGCACTTTTGAGCGTTCTAAGCCTTTTTTACTCGGGTGATTCGTTTGCGACCGCTCACAGTGTGAGAAAAAGGGAGCAATATCGTCAAAGAATTGAGTTTGCTTTTGCAAACGAAGAATTCTTTGGACACCGCAACTGGTTGTACTATCTACACCTCCCACTCCCAAAATGCTTAATTCTGACTACTTTCTCAACATCCTGCCGGTGTGTATAAATCTGTAATTTAACTTTTTCTACACGCTGAAGAGTGCAGGTCAAAAATGACCTGCACTCTTTTACAATTTTTCTATTTAACCTTTACCGATTTAACAGAGCTGAAGCTTGAATAAACCTTATAGCTGCCAACCTTGGAATAAGTCCTTACTTTAACGTAATACTTCTTTCCTTTTTTAAGATTTTTAATCTTTGTTGATGTAGTTGACTTTTTGCTGACGGTTGCCGCCTTTTCATACGTTCCGTTCTTTGAGGTTGAAATATAAATCTCATAACCATCAACATTTGACTTTTTCTTCCAGCTTACGGTAAATGATTTTGAAGAAGCCTTGAGCTTTGATATACTCGTTTTTGACGGTGACGGAACATTCGTCATCTTACCGTCTTTGCCGAACTTAAACGTCTTTCCGCCGACTGTTTTCTTAGTGCTTGTCTGCATAATACCGTAGTCGCTGAAGTAATAATAACTGCCGGAAATCTTTTTAAGTCCCGTATATGCATATCCGCTTTTGGTATTGAAATAATATTTCTTACCACTGATTTTTGTCCAGCCTGTTGCCATTTTACCGTCTGAACCGAAGTAACGAATACCCTTTGAATCGGTGCGCTTTGCGCTTGTTACCATTACTCCGCTGTCACTGAACATATAATAGCTGCCCGAAATTTTATTAAGACCTGTATAGGCATATCCGCTTTTAGTATTGAAATAATATTTCTTGCCACTGATTTTTGTCCAGCCTGTCGCCATTTTGCCGTCTGAACCGAAATAACGAACGCCCTTTGAATCGGTACGCTTTGCGCTTGTTACCATCACGCCGTAATCGCTGAACATATAATAGCTGCCCGAAATTTTATTAAGACCTGTTTTGCGATAGCCTGTTGACGGGTCAAGGTAATATTTTTTGCCGTCAATCGTTTTCCAACCTGTTGCCATTTTGCCGTCTGAACCGAAATAGCAATATCCGCTACCGTACTGCTTAAATA
>JAJBVC010000086.1:34163-39585 GCA_020860025.1 Clostridiales bacterium
GCCATTTTGCCGTCTGAACCGAAATAGCAATATCCGCTACCGTACTGCTTAAATACATTTTGTGAAATAAATCCCGATTTATAGACGCTGTAATAATAAGAGCCGATTTTCATTTTTTCCCAGCCGTTATTTGTGCTCGTCTGCAAGACACCGTTGCTCGCAAAATAATACAGTCCGTCATACGTGCCGTCGTCTATTTCCTTAAAACCGACGACCATTTCATCGGTAGAATCAAGAAAATACCTCTTATTGCCGTCTTCGCAGGTAACCATTCCCTTATAATTATTATTAGAGGTTAAGCCTGTTCCGCTGTAACGGTAACCGCCTGATGAAAGATAATAATACTTGCCGTCAATTTTTTGAACGCCGCTGAGAGTTTTTCCGTCGGCGCCAAAATAGTAATAATCATATTGTCTGTTTTTTCCGTCATTTCCGTAAACCTTGCACCAACCCTGCGAATTGAGCTTTGTACTGCTTCCCTCTCTGTAAAGACTCACAGTGTCGTCGCTGACAGATATATTAAGCGATTTCTTTTCCTGACCGAGCATATAAACGAAGCCGTAAGCGGCACAATTCTTCCTTGCCGTATTTATCATCCAGTAATTGCCTGTTTCGCCCAAGCCCGCACCGCTGCAATTTGAAGCAAATGAATAGTCGGGCTGAACATAAGAAAGGAATGTCTCTGAATTTGCGGGTGAAAAACCGTGATGCGACATTTTGTAAATATCAGATTTTAAAACCGAAGTGTTTTTATATTTTGAAATCAGCGAGTTTTCACCCTCTGTTTTCGTATCGCCAGCGCTCAAAAATGAAGTGTTACCGCACACAAGTTTTGCAACAAGCGAGCAGTTATTTTGATATTCGTCAAGCTTATCAGCGTCAATAGTGCCTGTTGTTCCGCCGTTTTCAAACGGACTTGTAAAGCCGTCGGGATTAACCGGACCTATAATACTTACATCAACCGAACCGAAAGAAAAGCTGCTGCCCAATTCAAGATACTGCACCTTACTGTCGTACGAGCCTGACTGAATGTCGGACGATTCGTAAAACTCCTGTATTTTACGGTAATACGTTTCTTCCTCCTCTTCAACCGTTACACCCTTGTATTTAAGAAGTGACGGGTCGGGAAGATATATATTGTCAATTTCATATTTGCTCATCAGATTAAGTAGCGGCTGAGTACCGTTTTCATCTGTAAATCCGCCCGTGTGGTCACCGTGGAAATGGCTCAAATAAAGCGAAAAATGAGTAACTCCCTTTGACTGCAAAAACTCATCGACATAAGAATATGATTCAAAAACACCAACGTCCATCAAGAGATATTCGTCTCCCGATTTAACAAGAGTTGAATCGCCGTTATTTCCGTCGCCGAGATAGATTGAATAAATCTCCATTTCATCTGTCGCAGCATTCGCCGTAATCGGCATATAAACAACAGCTGTAATTACCGCAATTAACACTGCAAGCAATTTTTTAAGTTTTGTCATATATATTTTCCTCTCTATTAAAATAAATTATTATGTTTTATCACGCAAAATCGAAGAAGAGATTCCGTCTGTATGCGGAAGATAGCAGACTGTTACACCCTTTTTGGCAAACGCTTTTTCAATTTCATTCCACTTTTCAGTTCCCTGCCAGTCACTGCCTACAAAAACGGCGTCAAATTTAAGCTCCTGCCAAGCGTTCATCTTGTCCTCAAGGTCATAACCTGTCTGCGGAACAACCCTGTCAACATATTTTATTGCCTCAACAATAGCACTTCTGTCTTCAAAGCTTATAACAGGCTTTTTATTTTTACTCTTTTCGCAGACCTCATCGGTTGTAACACCGACTATGAGATAATCGCAGTGCTCCTTTGCCCGCTTCAAAAGGTTAAGATGACCGATATGAAACAAATCATATACACCTGTTGTATATCCCACCTTGAATTTATCCATTGATTTTCTCCTTTTTTAAACGAGCCTGAACAGCCTTATTTCTGTAAGCCTCCCATTTTTTATACTTGTCAACGTCTGTGATAATTCTTTCAAAATCGGTGTGACAAATTCTGTCCTCCTCAGGGGGAAGCTCCATATAATTTTCGCCGAAAAGATGAAGAATATAACCCTCCCATTTTCCGGGAGCCGGAAGCATTACGCCCTCAAATTCCATATCAATCGGCTTGCCGAACCAATCGCTGTCAAGACGGCGGCGAATCATCGGCATATAATGGCTGCCGAAAGAACAATAATACTTCTTTGAACCGTGCCTGTTGACGTGGCGTAAAAATGCGTCACGCTTTTTATAACAATACATAGGTCCTTTTTTCTTTAGATAGCGAAAAGCTATATGAGCTATCAAATGGCTTGATTTGCATTTATTAAAGCAGCACGACTGATGCAAAATTCTTGCAATTTGCAAATAGAGCTTTGACCTTACAGGGTCAGACGGGAAGTGGTCAAGAGGCAAAATGTCAACAAAACATCCCTGGTGCATATCAAGATCCGACCACTTATTTTCAGAAACTCTTGTATTATTCTTTCTGACCTTTGCAAAAAGCATCGGATAGTTAGGATCGTTAAAGCACGTTTGATAGAAAAACTGACTTCCGAGCTCTGTTTCGCACGCCTTTGCAAATTTATCGTAATCGGCACGTGGCATTACCAAATCAACGTCATCATCCCACGGAATAAAGCCCTTGTGCCTGACCGCACCTAAAAGCGTACCGCCGTAAAGATAATAGGTAATATTATTCTTTTTGCAGATTCTGTCAATTTCTTTAACAATTTCCATTTCACAGGCGTGAAGATCCGCAAGTCTTTTTTGAATTTCATCGTTGCCCTCGATTGAAACTCCCTTGATATAGGAATTTGAATTGAATTTTTTGGGCATAGGCGGAAGTAAATTTTTGCTCTTTTTCTTTAAATTTATTCCGAAAAACAGCTTTAAGTATGAATTAACAGCTTTATTTCTTTTATTGCTTCTGTTGCGTTTTTTCTTGTATTTATTTGCTTTTTTATAGCTTGACGGAGTAAGCACAGCTAACGATTCAAACTCTTTTCTTTTTGTTTTATCGTTGCCGTAGTACATTGAAAGAGTTTCTATATTATCGTTTATAAAGGTGCTTACCTGCTCAAATTCCTCCCTGTTATCATCAAAATCCTTTTGTGTTATCGTTTTGCCATGATCACTGAGCCTTGAAATATTTTTTGCGCAGTCGCCGGCAAGCTTCGTAATAAGATGAGGATAATCTCCGATAAGGTCATTGTAGCGTTTAATGTTTGAAAGCGCATACTGCAAATCGGTTGAAACATTTTTGCCGTAAATAATGCTTTTGGGATTTTTTACATAATAATACTTCGGGTCGCCGAGCATAACGATTTTATCCGCCTGCTCAAACACCTCGTGCATCATATAAGTTCCCTCAAACGTATGACCTTCGGGAAATTTTACATTATCAAATATTTTTTTTACAAACAGCTTGTTCCAAAAAACAGTTCTTAAATTAAAATTGCATATAATTTCCTCAATAGCCTGTTCACGGTTAAAAACGTATGTTTCGCCGTCGCAGCGTGCGTTAGTTTCCTTGCCCTTGATTACTCTGAAATAACGACAAGCGGAAATGTCGGCATTATAGAACTTCAAACCTGTATAAAGATATTCGTACATATCGACTGTAATCCAGTCGTCGGAATCAATAAAGCCTATATATTCGCCTTTTGCGGCGCTAAGTCCCGTATTTCTCGCCTTGCAAAGACCGCCGTTTTCCTGATGGATAACCTCTATTCTGCTGTCTGTTTTAGCAAGCTCATCACAGATTACGCTGCTCAAATCGGTTGAACCATCGTCTATTAGTATAATCTGCAAATTTTTATACGTTTGGTTTGTAACGCTGTTTACACATTTTCTCAATGAGTTTTCTACATTGTAAACAGGTATAATTACACTTATCAATTCTTCCATTATTTCACCTGCAATATTTTTCTGATTTGTTTTAAATTTTAATAGAATATATTGTTTTTGTCAACAAAAATGAAGCTATCACTTTATCAGCTTTGAAATCTTTTTCTTAACTCTTTTGAACTTTCTTTCACGTTCGATTTTTTTGATTTCGCTGCCGAAAACAGTTTGTACAATCTGCTCACATGAATTTCCGTTTTCATAGCTTAAATATTTATTGTTGAAATCCTCAATACGCCTGCTGCACTTTGCAGTTTCCTCATCAATATTGAGAACGGCGTTTATTACCTCATCAGTATCATACACCAATGGGCCCGGCGCTTCTTTTTTGAAATCAACATAAAGTCCTCTGAGCTTGTCTGCATAATCATCAAAATCATAGGTGTAAAATATCATCGGCTTGCCTAAAAGCGCATAGTCAAACATTACCGACGAATAATCGGTTATAAGGATGTCCGACGCAAGATATAATTCCTCGACAACCTGATAAAATGTAAAATCAAAAATAAATTCATTGTCGGCAGGTACTGTATATTTTCCTACAGAAAGATGATGAAGACGCACAAGTAAAACATATTCATCACTTAAAGCATTTCTCATCCGCTCAAGATCAAGCTGCATATCAAAACTGTTTTTCTTTCTCCAAGTCGGAGTATAAAGTATAATCTTTTTATTGATAGGAATACCAAGCTTTTCCTTGATTTTCTTTATATCATCATCGGTTTTTCCAAAGAGCATATCGGTTCTCGGATAACCTGTACAAAGATATTCCTTGTTAAAATCATAACAGTCTGAAGCCTTGTCTTTCATAAATTGCCCTTGAACTATAAGATAGTCCCAGCGATGAATTTTTCTGCAGAACTTTTGCCTTGAAAGTTCAGTCGGGAAATCGGAATCAACGTCAAGACCAAGTGTTTTAAGCGGAGTTCCATGCATTGTCTGAACTTCTATCTGACCGCTTCGTTTTTCATAAAGCTCTTCAAAATTAACATTGTTTATAAAATATTTTGCAGTTGCCAAATATTTATAATATTCCTGTGACCCTCTACGGATACGCTTGCCCTTACCTTTAATTGGCGTACGTTCATCACACAGTGACCAAATACATTCAAATTCGGGATAGTTTTTATCAATATATTCGTAAAGATGCTGTGGATTACAGCTGTACTTTGTTCCCCACATTGACTCAAATATAATTTGTCGGTTGTTAATCGGATTTTTCATATATTGAGGATAATTGTCAAGCACAAGGAGCTTTCGTTTATCGTATGTGTTCTCGTTTTCAGCCCAAATGCTGTTTACTTTCATTCTCACAATACCCGATGTGCTTCTGTAAAAATCAACAGATAAAGTTTTAAGATCAATTTTGAAAATAAAATGCTTTGACTGATAAATTTTACTTTCAACTGTTTTTCCGTTTTTTAGGACATATTCAATAAGCACAAAGCGTGTACCGTTATACAAATTTTTGGTTACGCTATTC
>JAJBVC010000019.1 GCA_020860025.1 Clostridiales bacterium
TTTCTGTTATCAGCGAAGAAGAATTTATGGGAATGATTAAATGAGAGAATTCAGAAAAAAGCAAAAAAGATTATTTTCTGTAATGAAAATACTCGTTATTGTCAGTGCGGTTTTAATTTTTATTTATATTGGCGTTCAGCCGTACGTTGCAGAGCTGAGCAATGTTGCAGCCGTAGTTTGCAGTTATATCTGTGATTTACTTGTTATAGTTGATATGGTTATTATTTTTTCCTATTATTCAAAATACGGGAAAAGCGACAGCTTTTTAACTCAAATTGAGCATGAAATAAGTGATGCTGGATATTATTTTACATCACACAGTGAAAATAGTGCGGATGATTATATTATCTCAATTTGTGATGATTTAAAATCCTGTCGCTACTCTATTGATAAAAATATTACTGTTGACGATTTCGATTTTGCTGTACGTGCCTATACGAAAAAAGAAATGTTCTATATTGCAGATATTAATGACCTTGATAAAAATGATGTTCTCGCATATATAGACACGGTTATAACGGATGTTACGGTACATAAAATCAGACGAAAAGGCGATGTAGTTATTTGTTTTATTACCGATAAAGCTGATGACGGCGCCGTATCACTAAGTAAAATGATTACGCCTATAGGAAAAAAAGAACAACTTAAAATAGCAATTTCAATTGTTGAACTTTCAAGCGACAGAGTTTACTTTTTAGGTAATATGCCGACAAAATGTCAGCAAATGATTGTAAATCACGTTATGAACTGTGATTTGCCTCTGGATGAGAAATACATCGGTAAGGAGCGATTACAGTTTCAGGACGAGCTTGAAGAACGAATGAAGGATTTTAATATAAAAGATTTTAAAGACGGCAATTTTTATGCTCATTGAGGAGGATTAAAATGAATAAAAAAGCTAAAGAATATTTCGACAGTTTAAAGGGTAAAAAGGTAGCGTTTGTCGGAATGGGCGTTGCAAATGTTCCGTGTGCTGAATTTTTAGCCGGGTACGGCGCAGAGGTGTATGCCTGCGACAGGCGAGATTTTGATTATATAGGTGTTGATATTTGTAAAAGACTTGAAAAACTTGGGGTAAAATTTTCACTCGGTGAGGATTATTTATCTGTTTTGCCTCAAATGGATTTAGTTTTTCGCTCTCACGGAATTTTACCGTTTCAAAATCAGTGGATTGGCGAATGTATTGAACGTGGGCAAAAGGTTACAACCGAAATGGAAGTATTTTTTAAACTATGTCCGGCAAAGATTATCGCTGTAACAGGCTCTAACGGCAAAACTACTACTACAACACTTATATCAAAAATGCTTGAAAAGCAGGGTTATAATGTTTATCTCGGCGGAAATATAGGCAAGGCGCTGATGCCTGAACTTGATACGATAAGTGAGCAGGATATTGCTGTTGTTGAGCTTTCATCATTCCAGCTTCTTACAATGGGTAATCTTGTAAATTCACCCGACGTAGCTGTTGTTACCAATATTGAATGTACTCATCAAGACCATCATATAAGCCTTGATGAATATGTTGACGCTAAACGAAATGTTTTAATTTATCAAAATTCCGATTGTAAAACAGTTCTTAATGCCGATTGCGATTATTCAATAGGCGGTCGTGTTTATCACGATATGAGATATGATGTTCGTGGAAAGCTTTCTGAATTTTCAATTGAACACTCGGTTTCAAACGGCGCATATATGAATAATGACGGCGATATTATTTACAATGATAACGGTAAAGAAACTTACGTTATGAATAAAAGCGATATCGTTATTCCGGGCGACCATAATATTGAAAATTACTGCACCGCAATTTGCGCCGTATGGGGAATGGTTGATGTTGATAATATAAAATCTGTTGCAAATGAGTTTGGCGGTGTTGAGCATAGAATAGAGTTTGTAAGAGAATTTAATAACGTACGTTATTATAACGATTCAATAGCAACGTCGCCGTCACGTGTTATAAGCGGTCTTAAAGCGTTTGACCAAAAGATAATCGTTATTATGGGCGGTTCCGATAAAGGCAACGATATGAGCGAGATGGTGCCTTATATTTTAAATAACGTTAAGCTTTTAATTTTAAACGGTGCAACCGCCGATAAGATTTACAGTGTTGTTGAAAATTTTGACGGCTATAAAGACTCGGGACTTATAATGCTTAAAACGGATAATTTGGAAAATGCCGTGCTTCTTGCAAAGAAAAATGCAAAGAGTGGCGACATAGTTTCACTTTGCCCGGCTTGTCCGGCGTTTGACCAGTTTAAGACCTTTGAATACCGTGGAAGAAAATATAAAGAGCTTGTAAATGGATTTGGTGAAAATGAATAATACTATTGATTTACTTAAAAAATTAACATCGGCTGTCGGTGTTTCGGGTGCCGAGGATAATATAGTTGTACTTTTAACTAAGATACTGTCACAGTATGGTAACGTCAGCGTTGACTGTATGAATAATGTTTACTGTACATTCGGCGAGGGCTATCACTTCTTGCTTGACGCTCACCTTGATGAAATTGGTCTTATTGTGACTGATATTACCGACGACGGATTTATTAAGGTAGGAAAGTGTGGCGGAATTGATTTAAGAATGCTTCCGGCTTATGAGGTCAGCGTATGGGGCAAAAAAGAAATCAAGGGCGTTATTTCCACGTTACCGCCGCATTTGCAAACGAGTGATGATGAAAAAAAGGCACCGAAGCTTAAAGATATTGCTGTTGATACAGGACTTAAATCTGATGATATAAAAAAATATGTTTCTCTCGGTGACAGAATTACATTTAAGCGTAATTTTACAGAGCTTTTAGACGATAATATTTCATCATCCTGCCTTGATGACAGAGCAGGTGTTGCTTCAATACTCATGGCACTTGACAGACTTAAAAAACTGCCGTGCAAAATTACCGTTTTGTTTTCTTCTCAGGAGGAAGTCGGTACGAGAGGAGCTAAAATCGGTGCATTTTCAAAAAATGTTGACGAGACTATTTCCGTTGACGTATCGTTTGCTTATACTCCGGGCTGTGACAAGTCTGACTGCAAGGAACTTGGAAAGGGTGCAATGATTGGCTTTTCGCCTATACTTGATTCTGAAATGTCTAAAGATTTAGTTAAAACTGCAGCGAAGTATAATATCCCTTATCAGTGTGAAATTATGTCTGGTACTACGGGAACAAACGCAGACGTTATTTCAATTAATGAAAACGGAATTAAAACGGCGCTTATTTCAATACCAGAAAAATATATGCACCAGCCTGTAGAGGTTGTAAATATAAATGATATTAAGGCGGTTTCCGACTTGATTTTTTCTTACATCAGCGAAAGGGCAGGTGAAATCGATGCTTAACGAACTATGTCAGCTGTGCGGTACTTCCGGCGATGAGAAAAATGTACGTGATTATATTATAAATCAAATTAAAGATTGCTGTGAATATACAGTCGACCCTTTAGGCTCGGTAATTGCATTAAAAAAGGGAAGAAAAGTACCTGCCAAAAAAGTTATGCTCTGTGCTCATATGGATGAGGTTGGATTTATTATTACAGATATTGATGACGACGGTTATCTTAAATTTGCACCTGTCGGAGGAATTGACTCAAAGGTTGTCTGTGACAGGGTAGTTACTGTAAATTCGGTTAAGGGAGTTATAGGATTAAAGCCGGTTCATCTTCTTTCAGATGATGAAAAAAATAAATCTCCCGATTTTAAATCACTGAGAATTGATATTGGAGCAGGCAGTAAAGAAATTGCCGAAAAATATGTCAGCTTAGGCGATTATGCTTATTTTTCGTCTGATTATTATACATTCGGAGACGGTTATATTAAATCAAAGGCTCTTGATGACAGAATCGGCTGTATGCTTATGATTGAACTTATAAAAAGCGATCTTGAGTATGACACATATTTTTGCTTTAATGTTCAGGAAGAAGTCGGACTGCGTGGCGCAGCCTGTACGTCATATACTGTTCAAAGTGACATTTCTGTTGTGCTTGAGGCTACAACAGCCGGTGATTTATGCGGTGTTACAGGTGGGGATAGGGTTTGCGTTTTGGGAAATGGCCCCGTTATATCCTTTATGGACGGCAGAACAATTTATGATAAAGAACTTTATAATCTTGCAATGAACACAGCTAAAGAAAATAATATTCCCGTACAGACAAAGACTGCCATTGCAGGCGGTAATGATGCGGGAGCTATTCAAACGAGAGGAAAGGGAAGCAGAGTTATTGCCATATCACTTGCGTGCAGATATATTCATTCGCCGTCAAGCGTAGTAAAATCAAGCGATATTGACTCTGCAAGAGCGTTTCTTAACGTATTTCTGCCAAAATTATATGATTAAACAAATTTCTGATGAAAAAGTAATTTTTTCTTTCGGAGTAAGGGATATTTATTCACTTCGTATTTTATCACTTCTTGATGCATACGGATGCACTTATAATTTTGCGTGCTTTTATGCTCAAATTGATGATGATTCAAATATTACCGCTATTATGTCACGCCTTGATAACGACTGGACGCTTTCATATTCTCACACCTGCAATAAATATGAGATAGCCGAATTTATAGGCTCATTAGGCTACAGTTCATTTTTGTGTGATTGTGATTTTATTTTAAACGGAAAATATGATGAAGGCATTGTGATGAAAAGCAATAAGAAGATTGAATTTTCTATGCCGTTTTGTAAAATCGACAGGTATCCGAAGCTGATGGATTTATTTAATTTTCTTGATTATGATACAGCTGATTTTGAAAGCTGGTACGTTGATATAAGCCATAGAATACGCCATAACTCTGCGAGAGCTTATACTCTTTTGGTTGATGGTGAAACGGTGTCAAGCGGTATTTTTTCCGCTATATATCACGACTATGCAATTCTTACATCTGTTCAAACAGCTCCGAGCTTTAGAAAAAAGGGATATGCGTCTGTGTTGGTTTCTCAAATGATAAGTGATATTAAAGGCAGTGTTTACCTTATGCGTGAGAAAAATAATAACGAGAGCTTTTACAAAAATCTCGGCTTTGAAGATATTGGCAAATGGAGAATGTATAAATGAATTCCTTTTTTAATATTAGTGAAAAAATAGAAAAAGCGTCTGAAAAAGCGATGCAGATGTGCAGTGAACAGTTTAAGTTAATTGATGATATTACCGAATATAACCAATTAAAGGTGCAAAAGGCTTTTATTGATAATTCAATATCAGAAAGTCACTTTTCACCAAGTACAGGCTACGGTTACGGCGATAGGGGAAGAGAAGCACTTGATAAGGTTTGGGCACAGGTTTTCGGCGCTGAGGATGCACTTGTTCGTCATAATTTTACTTGCGGCACACACACTCTTTCGGTCGCTTTGTTTGGTGTATTGCGACCCAGGGATAAAATGCTTTGCGTTACAGGTACACCGTATGATACTATTCACAGCGTAATAGGTATAAGCGGAAACGGTATGGGCTCTTTAAAGGAGTTCGGAGTTTTATATGATGAAGTACCTCTGAGGGATGAAAGACTTGATTATGAAGCTATTGAATCAGCCGTTGACGACAGCATTACTATGGTTTACATACAGAGAAGCCGAGGTTATGAACTAAGACCAAGCCTGTCCGTTGCAGAAATTGAAAAAGTATGTAAAATTGCTAAGTCAAAAAATCCAAATGTTATTGTAATGGTTGATAACTGTTACGGTGAATTTGTTGAAAAAACAGAGCCTACCGAAGTTGGTGCTGATTTAATAGCAGGTTCTCTTATAAAAAATGCCGGTGGCGGAATTGCAACAACCGGCGGTTATATTGCCGGAAGGCACGATTTAGTTGAAAAAAGCGCTTACAGGTTGACAACTCCCGGTCTTGGTAAGGAGGTTGGCGCAACGTTTGGTCATAACAGAGAGCTTTTTATGGGTCTGTTTTATGCACCGCATACTGTTGGCGAGGCGGTTAAAAGCGCCGTTTATATAGCTGCGTTATTTTCACATTTCGGATACGATGTTACACCAAGATATGATGAAATACGTCATGATATAGTTCAGTCGCTCGGTCTTGAAAATCCCGAAAGTCTTGTTGCATTTTGCCAAGGTATACAAAGCGGAAGTCCTATTGACAGCTTTGTTCTTCCCGAACCGTGGGATATGCCGGGGTATGACAGTAAGGTGGTTATGGCGGCAGGTGCTTTTACACTTGGCTCTTCAATAGAACTATCAGCGGACGCTCCGATACGTGAACCGTATTATGCGTGGATTCAGGGCGGTCTTAATTTTTACAGCGCAAAAATCTGTGCTGAGCTTGCGGCACAGCAAATGGAGGATAAGGGTTTACTAAAATGAGCGAATATAATTTTAAGGGCATCAGCCCTGAAAGTATTGAACTTTTATGTCTTAACAGATTTAATGATTCACGTGCTTTTTATGAAGAAAATAAAGAGAAATTAAAGCAAGGTATCACTATCCCGATGCGACAGATAATGCTTGATTTAAGCGAGCTTATGTATGACATTGATGATAAGATGCTGACCGATCCCGTTAAATCGGTTTCACGTATTTACAGAGATACACGGGGAAACAGAAGCAAAATAAAATACAGAGAAAATATGTGGATGTTTTTTCGTCGATATAAAAATGAATTTCCGTCGGCACCATTTTATTATTTTGAGTTTTATCCTAATTCCTTTGGCTACGGTCTTGTGTTTTATACGTACAGACCGGCTGTCTTTAAAGAGGTTCACAAACTGATTTTAAAGCATCCCGACAGGTGGCTTGACGCTGTTGAGGCGTGTAAGCAGGCGGGATTTACAATGAGTACAAGTGGCGTTTATAAAAAGGATTTGTATCCCGATGCTCCAAAGGAACTTAAAGAATATTTAATGATGAAAAATATTAGTTTTTCCTATTCATCTTCGGATATGAGCAGGATTAACACTCCAAATTTAATTGATGAGCTTAAGCTTGCTTTTGATATTGCAAGACCTATGTACGAATTTATGATTGAAGCTTATGAAAATATGCTCAGGGAAAAGCTTATCAGTCCCGAGGATTATTACAGATAATGACAGACAGGTGATATTTTGCTGCATTTCGTTTTCGGCCGATCAGGCTACGGCAAAACCGAATATGTTTTTAAAGCCATATGTGATTTGGCATTAAATAATAATGACAATATAATGCTTATAACGCCCGAGCAATATTCTCTTGTTGCCGAACGGCGTCTGCTTAAAACCTTGGGAGAAAGTAAAATGGCGTGCGTTGAAAATTCCGGCTTTTCACGTATATCAAACGAGGTCAAAAGAAAATACGGCGGTGACAATCTGCCTATTTTGACTAAAGGCGGAAAAGCAATTATTATGACGCAGGCGATTGATGCTGTCAGCAGTTCTCTTACGCTTTTTACTAAAAAGCTTGATACTCTTGATTTTGTTAATTCAATGGTGAAAATTTATGATGAAATGCGTTCGTGTAATCTTTCATCATCCGAAATAACCGAGCTTTCAAAGTCGATTGAACAGGATGTACTGTTTAAAAAAATGAGCGATATAGCTTTAATTATGCAAAAGTATGAACAGCTTATTGAAAATCGCTTTTACGACAGTGCTGACGAGCTTACAAGGCTTTATAATAAAATTAAGGATATTGGTTACTTCAAAGGCAAAAAGGTTTTTATTGACGGTTTTAACGGCTTCGTCGCTCAGGAATATAAGATTCTTGAGCTTGTAATAAGTGAGGCGGACGAGGTAACAATTACACTTTGTACAGATTCTTTTGAAGACGAGAAGCAGTATGACCTTTTTAAATATGTCAATAATTCTGCCCATATTCTTGAAAAAATTGCTAAAAAAGCTAATATAGAAATTAAATATACTCAGCTTACAGAAAACAGGCGAACTGATAGCGATGAGCTTATTGCTGTTGAAAAACAATTTTCCAATAGTGATGAAAAAACTATTAAAGGCGATGTACAAAACGTAACGCTCTATGCCACAAAGAGCATTTCAGACGAATGTTCTCAAACCGCACGTCAAATTCGCAAATTACTGCGAAACGGCTGTAAAGCAAGCGATATAACAGTGATAACTCGTGATATAAATAAATATCGTGATGAGTTAAGCTGTGCCTTTAAAAAATATGAAATTCCTTATTTTAATGATGAACGCCAGCCTGTTAAAACTCAGCCGCTTGTGTTGTTCATTACTTATCTTTTACGCTGTGTTAATTTTTCTCTTAAAAGTGACGATATTTTAAGTCTTATAAAAACCGATTTAACGCCGATAGAATTAAG
>JAJBVC010000047.1 GCA_020860025.1 Clostridiales bacterium
AAATAAAAATTCAGATGAAAAGAGAAAAATATATTGGTTATAGTTATAATTACATTAATAATTTTGGCTGTCGCTTGGATAATTTTCTTTATACATATGTTGCGAGAAAAGAACCCTGTTGAACAGTCTACAGATGAAAAAACATATGAAATATCCGATTCTCCGTTAAAAAGAACTGCAATAGAAAGCTATGTTGAAATGACCGATAAAAGCAAGATTTATAAAATAATTGCAATAGTAATAGCCGTTATTGGTTTTATCGGTGGTATTGTTTGCGGTAATGTCTTTAAAACCGCTACTTTGAAAAGTGTATATTCGACCACTTATGAATATACATTTAATTATACCGTTATGATTGGTGTATGGGTTGGCACATTGTTAAGCGTTCTTATTTATTACGGAATCGGAGCGATACTCGTTAATCAAGAGAGCATATTGCTTAAATTAAATCAAAATTCACGTGAACAAAATCAATATTTACGTAAACTAAATCAAGAGAATCATAATAATTCTGCTTCACCTGTTCAGACAAATGCTCAAACAAAGGCTTCTTTAAAAGACGACAAACAGAACATCGCAAGCTCAACTAAAAATTCTGATGAAAAAGAACTTAAAAACGGTCAGGTAAAATGTCCTCACTGCGGAGCAATTCATACTCTTAAAAATTGTATGCGTTGCGGAAAAACAATTTTTGAGGACGAAAAATAAAAATTATATAGCTAAATTCAAAACAAAATTATTAAGTGCTGAGGATTGATTTCCTCGGCACTTTTTAGCGCTTTAAGCTATTAACCTTCATAAGATTGTTTTACAATACAGAGTGTGCTATAATATAATTCAATGTTAATAATTTTATTCTTCTGATTGGAGGTAATTCTACGAAAAGTATAAAATTAAAAGGCGCAAAAAACATACGTGATTTTGCCGGAACAAAAAATAAAGACGGCTTATGTATTAAACCTCGCTGCTTTTTCAGAAGCGACGCTCTTTATAAAATAACAGAAAGCGATGCTCAAACGCTGATGAACGAGTGCAATATCGGCACTGTTATTGATTTGAGAACAGATGTTGAAATAGATGAAAAGCCTGATGTTGAAATGAACGGCGTGAAGTATATTCACGTTCCGATTCTCGATGAGAGCACTGTCGGAATTTCGCACGAAGAAGCAACAGATAAAAAGGCTGCGCTTAACAGTATTCCCGACTTAAACGAGCTTTACCGCAATATTATAACGTCGCCTTATTCTGTCGGTCAAATAAAAAAGTGTTTGAGATAATCACCGCAAACAGCGACGAAAAAGCCGTATTGTGGCACTGTACAGAGGGCAAAGACCGTTGCGGTCTTATTTCGGCACTGCTTCTTTCAATTTTTGATGTCGGCAAGGATGAGATATATAACGATTATCTTTTAACGAATAAAGCCTCGTCAAAAAATGCAAAAAAATACAGCTTTTTAATATTTCTTATTTCGGGCAGCCGTGAAAAATCACGCAAAATCAAGCGTGTATTCAGTGCCGAAAGGGAGTATTTGGATTCTGCGTTTTCAGCGATAAACGAAACGTATTCAGACTTGAACAGCTTTTTGAAAAATGAATTAGGCATAACCGATGAAATTAAAGAGAAAATGAAATCAAAGTATCTTATCGAGTGCTGAAACACAATGATTTAAGATAAATACTTATTGTATAACATTAATAAAAAAACCGAGGTTCCTTTGTGAGCCTCGGTTTTATGTGTGGAAATTTTAAGATTTAACTTTTTTAATCCGTTATTTCATTTAGGAAAAATTTGTTGAGAAGGTCAAAGTCTTTTTGCGAATCATTTAGATTTACAATTTTTGATGATATTTCTTTTATACTTTTTTCAATATAATCATTCAAGCTTTGAATTTTAGGGACTAATTTCAATTCGGGATTATTTATCTTTATATCAAGCAGATAATCTACATCCGCTTTTAATTCGCACGGCAATTCTTCAGCTACCAATTCACTAAACAGTATTGGCGCAACGGTGCCTTTATCGAGTATCCATCGGCAGGCTAAGAGCGGTCTTAAAGCGTAAAAATATTTTTTTGTCTTTACCGTTTCACCTTTAAGATATTCACGATAATTATTTCTTGCCATACTAAGATAATGATAAAGTGACGGTTTTAAGAGAAAATATTCTTTTGAAATTTCTTTTAATCGCTCTGCTGAAGGCGTATTTTTATACACAATCGGCGAAGAAAGCCATTCAAACAATGTAGGATTGGATTTATACAATAAGTGAAGTGTTTTATCTAAATCCCAGCCGTTTATGTCAAGAACATCACTAATAGGCAGTTCAATAACATCACGTCTTTTTTCAAGCTTTAAATAATCATCTTTATTTCTTTTGTATATAAATCTGACATCATAATCACTGTCTGGTGAGGCAAAGCCCCATGCTCGGCTGCCCGATTCGACCGCATATATTATCTCAACATTATACTCTTTTTCTATTTTCTTTAACTCCTCGGATATTACGGAGTTCATATTATCACCTGCGCTTTGTAAAAGTCATAGAACATTATTTTTATTCTTATAATAAATTCTTAAAACAACAACCACAAGCGGATTTTAATCGAAAAACGCAATTTTATTTACAAGTCGGGTAGGAGGATTTATTCCAGCTGAAGTCCTTTGTTTTTGAGGAGGATTTCATTTTACTGTCTGTATAACAGTATGCGCCTCTGACTGTATCAATATGACGGTAGCCGTCGGATGTTTTAATGATTACCCAGCAATGCTTACCGTTTCTGTTACTGCCGACAACATACTGAACGTCATATCCCGCTCTCTCATAAAGCGTCTTTGTAAGTGCGGCGTAGTTATAGCAGATACCGCCTCGTTTTGAGATTGCGACGCTTGCAAGAATGTCCTCATTGCTTTTTACTCGAGAAAGAGAATTGATATTTGCTTTTCTTTGAGCTGAAGAAATTTTTGAATACGAATAGCTCATATTATTGCAAACATAATTGAATATGGCTTTTTTGCTTGTTCCTGTAATAAACAAAATATCGTCAAGATAAGTTTTGTAATTGCTCGATGTTACCTTTGAGCGAGAAAGATTATACGTTCCCGCCTTTTTAAACGCAAGATTATACACATATCCCGTATTGCCGTCATATATAACCTTGTACCATCTGCCCGATGAGCTTACTACTCTGACGCTTGCATTCTTTTTAAGATTGCCGAGTGACTTTGAACTCCAGGAATTTGACTTTCTCAGCGTTGTGGCAACCGTTATTTTCTTTGATTTATAAACCTTTTGCTTTTTTGATGATGACCATTCGCCGTAATAATTAGTATCGTTATACGTTATATACGCTCTGACTCTGACATAATACGTTGTGCCTGTCGTAAGCTTTGTAATTTTCTTGCTTGTTGTTGAAGCGTCTGTAATTTTGATTGTCTTCTTATTCTTTGTAAAATCGCTGTTTGTTGCGTACTGAACCTGATAACCTGTGGCTGTGCTTACCTTGCTCCATTTAACCTTTACCGAAGTTGTTGAAGGAGTGCTGATAGAAGAAATCTTTTCCTTTGCAGGCTTTGTACACTGCTTTGTAACAGTACTCCAACTTCCATATACCTTTTCGCCGTTAACAGAAACATAGGCTCTTACACGGAAATAATAGTATTTTGCGGATTTTAAATCGCTGAATTTCTTTGAAGTGGTTGAGCTTGAAACTGTTTTTGACGTGTATTTTCCGCTTGGGAAGCTCTTATCGGTGCAATACTGAATTTCATATCCGCCGCAGGTTACGGCTTTATATTTAACCGTCAGGCTTGTTGCTGCGGAGCTTATCGAGCTGATTGATACTTTGCTCGGCTTTGTGCAGTATGAAAATGTACTGCTGTATGAGCCGTAGGTTGTGTTTTGATTTTCATCGGTTATATACGCTCTTACGGCAAAAGAATATATTGTACCGCTGCTTAAAGATGAAATTTTATAAGTGGTTGAGGTAGTAGTACCGACTAATTTATATGTGCCGGACGAAACGGTATAAACCTCATATCCGCTTGCATTTTCTACAGCGTTCCAAGCGATTTTAATAGCACTCGTGTTTGTTCCGGCTGCGGATAAGCCCGATACGGTGTCAACAACTATTTCTTCGGAAGTGTCCTGCTCTGTTGCGGAAGTATCGTCACTGACAGAAGTATCGTTATCGGCGGAAGTATCGTCAGCCATAGCCGTAATATTAAACGTAAAAAGCGTTAATAAAAGAACTAAAGAGAGAGTAAAAATGTACAAAGATTTTTTCATAATGATAACCACCTTAAATAATTTGATTAGTAATAAAAAATAAAAGAATTAAAATAGAAAAATAATTTTGTTTATCCTAAGTACTCTGTAGAAATAATATCTATCATTTCTACTTTACCGTCTGCTTCGTAAAGAGTAATGGAATAATCACCCTTTTCGTATGTATAAACTCCGTCATCTTCTGTAAACTTAACTCCGCATTTGTCGATTGCAGTGCTGATTTTCATACCGACCTTAACACCGAGCGCCGTTTCAACCTTGCTTGAAGAGATATAGATACCGATAAGCGTTTCGTTTCCGTCTTCATCCTCAAACGATTCAAGTTCAAAGCCCGAATAAGAATAAACATAGTCAGTTCCGCTTGCCATACAACTTGGCGATTCCTCGGGACTTGATGAGGGATTTCCTATTTTTTTGAGAACCGAACTCATTTTTTCATTCGGCTTTACTGTTGCGTTTTTATATGATAAAGCAAATATTGCGTTGCTGTCTGTCTTCTTTGTTGTGGTAGTCTTCTTTGTTGTGGTAGTTTTTTTCTTTGTTGTTGTGGTTGTCTTTTTTGTCGTGGTTGTTGTCTTTTTGGTAGTTGTGGTTGTAGTGGTAGCCTCTGTTGTCGTTTCTGTAGTGGCTTCGGTTGTGGTCGTTGCTGTTACTTCGGTTGCTTCTGTGTCTTCCTCTGTAGCGGCTTCGCTTACCTGAGATGTTGTTTGAGTCGTATCCGATGTTTCGGCTTCATCTTCGGCGGATGAGCAAGCGACAAACGACGTCATAATTGTTGCAGCCAAGGCGATTGAGATTAAAGCTTTAATTGTCTTTTTCATTAAGAATAAAACCTCTCTGTAATAATATAAAAATATAAAAAATTATAAAAATTTACAAAAAACAATAGCATATATAAAACATAGATTATATTTTTTGTAATCGTTTTTGTTTAAAAAGTAATATCATTTGTCAAAACAATTGTATTGTCAACTATTACTTTAAATGTGTAATTATCGGAGTCAAGATTGTCAAGCGTTAAATAATAGCGGTAGGAGTTTGTTGACTCGTCGTATTCGCCGGGGAAAGCCTCGTAAGTTGTGAGAGTGTTATTGCTGTCTGTGACCGCTACGTATATATTACTGTCATAATCAAGCAGAGTGCTGTCAATCGTTCCCTCAACATAAATATAATCGCTGTATTCATCGGAGCAATTTATTGTGACATTATTCGACTTATTATCGGAAATATCGCCGTTTATCGACACATTATCCCTAACAGGAGTGGGTATTCTCTGCTCACTTTCAAGAATTTCGGGCAAATTCCTTTCAACAATTTCAAATATAAAATCGCTGTAATCCTCAATCGGGTAGATATATGAATCGTAGGAACAGCTTTTTACAAAAACACTGCTCTCAAACGAACTCGCAAAATACGGGAACATAGCTCTGCAAAAAGAGTCACGAAGCATAAAGAGATTTCCGTTTGAAAAATCAAAATCGCTTGTCGTAGATATTCTTGAATAATTCTCATCGGGGTTATCTATTATTGTATTCATCAGCTCTTGCGAGTTCCTTGTTTTTGCGCCGGTTATTCTTATATTTATATTTTCGGCTATTATGTCAAAAGCGTCTGTATAATACTGCGTATCGTCAACATCAATCGACGGGAAAAGCATTGTACTCAAGTCGCCGTTTGTCCTTGTGACTTCATAAAAAGGGTTGTCGTCAATAAGACTTGAAATACTCTCTTTTGCACTGTAATTTGAAGTAGATTTTATTATCTCGTTAAAGGCGGTATATGCGCCTCTGTTATCCCAGTGCGAATCCTTTTTTAAATAAAGCTCTTCGGTTAAATAATCAGTCAAATCAACGTAATTTACACCTTGGCCGGCAAGACCGCTTTTAATCAGCTCCAGATTGCTTTTATTATCGGTCGGGATGAAGTTATAAGGCATTTTGTCGGACAAGACGGTGTTTTTATTCGGCACAGCCGTAAAGATAAAATTAACATTGTTGTCATCGCAATATTCTTCAAGAAGTGAAATTGTCTTGCAAACGGAATATGTTTCTCTGTCGTTGAGAGTATGAGTCTTAAGGTAATCGTCGTTCGTCTCGCTGTAAAAAAGATAGTCGTCACTGCCTGTCACAACATTTGAAGATTCTGATTTAAAAACAGTGCTTTTTATAAAATTTTCTGCCGTAACAATATAATTTTTTATAGGCAGATTGTCGCCGAAGAAATCCTCAATATCATCCGAAAAAGTATCGTTAATACTGCCATTTTCGTCAAAAAGGGTCGGGAAATCTTCAATATTTAAATCATCCGACGCTATGTAAGACACGGACGGAATCAATAAAATCAAAAAGAAAAAGACGCAAATAATGATTTTTTTTAACTTCAATATTATTCACCCTGGATTTAAACTGAACTTAAAATATAACTTAAACTTGAATTAAATATAACTTAAAACTGAAAATATATAAACGGACTGTATTCGCCGGTAATGACTGTAATCAAATCAAAAATAAACATAAATCCTACTATTAAAAAAGAAGCGGCTTTGTAGATTTTATTCGACTTATTTCTTACTTTTTCGGCAATATTTTTAAACAATGGCACGCACATAAGCAAAGCAAGAACGAATACGCATATAACGTAAGGAGAAAACTGCGAGAGCATATACGATGTTGAGTCAGCAGATGAACTGTCGCCGAAGATAAAGAGCCTTGAAATTAACTCAAAAGCCTGTGACAAGCTGTCTGCTCTGAAAATAATAAAGCTGAAAACAACGACGATTAAGACGTAAATATGCGACAAAATCTTTGATTTTTTTAAGAATGAGGAAAATTTTGTTTCCTCAAGCATCATAAATATACCGTGAATAATTCCCCAGACAAGAAATGTAAAATTGGCGCCGTGCCATAATCCCGTAAGGACAAATACGATACATTTATTTAAACACGTTCTGACTTTTCCTGCTCTGTTTCCGCCGAGAGGGATGTATACATATTCCTTAAACCAGGTTGAAAGCGATATATGCCATCTTCTCCAAAATTCCTTCATACTTGATGATGAATAGGGATAATTAAAGTTCTCATTAAAATCAAAGCCGAACATTTTTCCAAGACCTATAGCCATATCACTGTATCCGCTAAAATCAAAGAAAATCTGCAAAGTATAGCATATTGCGCTTGCCGCAATGCAGAGAGAAGAAAGAGTAAAGCCCTCTTCATTTTCAAAAGAAATATCGGCAATAACAGCCATAGTGTCCGAAATAACGACCTTTTTAAAAAGACCTACGATAAATCTTTTTATTCCCGAAACTATTTTATCGGCGCTTTGCTTCCTGCTTTCAATTTGATGATTTATGTCGTGATACTTAACGATAGGCCCTGCGATAAGCTGCGGAAAAAACGAGATATATAAAGCCGTGTTGAAAAGATTTTTTTGAACGAGAGACGGCTCTTTGTAAACGTCAATGACGTAGGACATACTCTGAAAAGTGAAAAACGATATTCCGATAGGAAGAGCAATGTTAAGTGTATCGCTTCCTGTGGCGAGATTTACAATCCAGCTCAGATATTTAAAGACAAAAAGTATTCCTACATTAAAAATAACATTGAACGTCAGTACGGCTTTTCTGTGCCTGCTTTTACAAATCATCAGCGCACTGAAATGATTTACAACAATGGAAACAAGCATTAAAATTACCGCATAGGGCTCACCAAACGCATAAAAAAGAATACTGCTTAAAAGCAAAAAGAAATTTTTTATACGCAAATTAGGAATAACACTATACAGTATAAATACAATCGGTAAAAAAATAAATAAAAAAATTTGTGAACTAAATACCATCAGCCCGCCACACTTGCCTTGATTTAACTTGATAATAAGAAATTC
>JAJBVC010000125.1 GCA_020860025.1 Clostridiales bacterium
ACTTTGAAAAAGCAGATATTGATTTTTATTGCACTTGCCGTAATTGCCGCATGTATACTTGCTTCGTGTGCAAACAATACCGATGATGACGAGAATGCTGATTATGAAATTGTTACTGATGAAAACGGCGAGGCTGTAACTGACGAGGATGGAAATATTGTTACGTCAATGGTTGTTGATTCGACAGGTCTTGAAGATACTGATACCGAATTCGGATATGAGACTAAAGAAGTCACGGATGAAAACGGAGACACTGTAACCACTTTAGTTCCCGTTATTTATAAAACAGATGATGACGGCAATACATATGCCGTGGAAATTGATTCTGACGGTGAAACCGTAACCGATAAAAATGGCGAGGCTGTAACTATTGCTGTCACATCAGACGATAGCACAACTACAGCTAAAAAAAGCAGTTCGGATAAAACTACTACCAAAAAATCATCGTCAACAGTTTTGACGACTGAAAGTGAAGATAACGATACTACAGGTACAACGAAAAAGGATGTTGAATTAACATCAACCGACGACACGACAAAAGCCGACGACAGTGAAGATGTACCTCAAACCGATGATAAGGGAGTAGAAGTGACTTTCTCATTTGAGGACCAGGAAATCATTGCTTCAATGCTTGAAGTGCCAAAGCTCTATTTGGCAAGCTATGAAAACGAAGACGGCGTACCGATTACAATCGCAACTCATACCGCTATATGGATGACTGCAAGAAGCGGTAATACAGGTACGACATATCCGTCAAGTCAGATTGTTCTTGACCTGTTTAAGTATTTTGGTCAAACTGTTGTAAACTTTAAGACTCAGTGCAATACCGCCGCTGAAGAAGCAGACGCACCGATTTCGTATGTAAAGAGCAATGATACATTTACAATAACGGAATTTGAAAAGAAAGACCAAACAGTTCAAATTACTAAGATTGAGGATTTACAGACAAACAATTATTATAAAGTAACAGCAAAAGTTTCAAATTGCTCAAAAACAAAAGTTGTTGCTATAGTTCAGAAAAACAAGCTTGACTCTTCACTCGGCTTTTCTATCAAAGCACTTCAGTGGTCATAAAAATCACAACATATATCAACATTAACAGACTGAGGGACTGTGCATTTGCACAGTCCCTCTTGTTGTATCAAAAACTAAATTTTAATTATTTTACAGTTTAGCTGTTTTGCTGTATTTTCCTCGTGCAGGACACAAATAAAAGTCTTATCCTTCGTAATTTCATTGATAAGATTTACGGCTCTTGAAATATTTTCTTTATCAAGTCCTGTAAACGGCTCGTCAAAAATATAAACATCAGCGTCTTTGCAAAGCGCTACCGCCATAGATGCACGGCGAAGCATACCGCCGCTAAGTTTTGACGGATACTCATTTTTAACATCAATTATGTCAAGTTTAGAAAGAACATAATCCGCCTTATCGCTGTTTGAGAAAAATTCAATATTTTCACCGATAGTTTTAAACGGCAGCAATCTGTTTTCCTGAAAAACTACGCTGACATTACTGTAATCTGTAAAGACAGTACCGCCTTGTGCCTTTTCAAGCGAGAGAATCAAACGTAAAATTGTTGTTTTGCCGATTCCCGATTCACCGAAAAGACAAACTCTTTCGCCATTTTTAACCTCAAGGTTAAAATTATTCAGTACCGATTTATCGCCGTAGGAAAAGGAAACATTTTTGAGTTCAATCATCTTTTTTGTTCCTTCCACAATAGCTTTAAAATATTCTCAAGCAAAACGCTTAAAACGACTATCATAAGCGTAACGGCAAAAACCTGAGTATAATCAATACTTGATTTTGCGGAAGAAAGGAGTGCTCCAAGTGACCCTGTGGGCCCTGAAATAACCTCAGCCGCCACCCCTGCTTTCCATGCAATACCAAGACCTGTTATGCAACCTGTTCTGAGCTGCGGATAGATAAGCGGTAATTTTACTCTCAGAATAATATCTTTTTTTGATATACCGTAAATCTGCGACGCTTCTATCAGTTTTTCATCAATAGATTTAAGCCCCGCTTCCGTATGGCTCCATATTATAGGCATAACCATTAAAAATGAAATAAACGACGGCAAAATTTTTGTGGGAATCCAAAGCCATGCAACAATAATAAAAGCGGCTACAGGAACGGATCTCACTAAGTGAATCATAGGTGATGAAAAGCTATCGAACACCTTTGACTGACTTGCAAGCATACCGCCGATAATTCCCACTAAAACTGCCAAAACAAAGCCGAAAATAATATGACCTAACGAAGTAATAACTGTTTTCCAAAAGCTATAATCAGTACAGTTTTGAAAAAAAGTCTTTATTGTTTCAAGCGGCAGCGGTATTTTTATCATCAAATTTTTATTTGCGACATATGCTCCGATTTGCCACACAGCAATCCAAAAAACTATCGCCGCCACTTTTAAAGAAATTTTTTTTAATTTTTCAGACATACCAAAAATCGTCGTCCGGCATTGCACCGCCGATAGACGTTGGGTCAGCGGTATAAAGAACATTGAGATAGCCTGTAAGCTGTTCTTTCATCTCATCACCCGTTATGAAACAGATGTTGCAATATGGAATTGCATTTTGAGCGATAGCCGCCGCTGATACAATACCATATTCTTCACAAAGTGAAGCAGTAGTTTCAAGGTCGTCGGTTATAGCATTTATTGAATTTTCATAATCCTCAAGGAAACTTTCGATAACCTGAGGATGCTCCTCGATAAATTCAGTACGTGCAACTACACAGCCCATCATAAGAGAAGATGAATCATCTATCTTTTCCCACTCATCTGTTAAATCAAGACATTGAACAGAGCCTTCATAATTTGTTGTGATTGAAGTTGCAACCGGCTGAGGTGCAATTATAACTGCGTCAGGCTCTGTCGCCCAAACCGATACAAGCTCGCTGCCCTCTGATTTAAATTCAATAGTAACATCATTTTCAGGGTCAATGCCGTTATTTTCAAGCACATAATTTATAATATATTCGGGGTTTGCTCCCTGACCTGTTGTATAAATCGTTCTGCCCTTTAAATCCTCTATTGAATTGATTTCATCTCCAGTGTTATTTAAAACATATAAAACGCCCAGTGTATTTACTGCAATGATTTGTACCCCACCGTCTGTCTTATTGTAAAGACTTGCGGCAAGATTTGTTGCAACAGCTGCAATATCAGCCTCGCCATTTGATATTTTTGAAACGACTTCATCAGGTGAAGATACGACAGTAAAGTTATAATCAGTATCCAAAGAACCGTTATCTGAATCTTTCATCATATTTACAGCACCTATACCTGTAGGCCCACTGATAACGTATGCGTTGACCGTAACGTTATCGACTGCTTCTGTTGTTTCGGTTTCTTCCTGTGCGTTATTTGAACAAGCGGCAAAGGAAAAAATCATAACCATTGCCAATAATATACTAAGTGTTTTTTTCATATTACAAATCCTTTCAGCTACTTATACTTTTTGTTTTTATGTCTTGCCGTAGCCTAACAAAACGCTAATGCGGTGTGCAAACATTTATTTGTTTGCATATAAAAATTCTAACAATTAAATCATATATCATATTTTTTCCTTGCGGTATATGAAGTATGCAAATCGTGATGAGCCTTTTTACCGCCGAAGCCGTCATACCACTCGCTGTACAGAGTTTTTATAACAGGTGATTCGTGCGACATACGAAGCGTCATACCCTTATCCTGATCGTACAAGGCTTTCGCACGAAGAGCCTTCAAATCATACGTTTCACGAATATACTGTGGCTGAATCGGCTGACCGCCGCCGTTTACACATCCACCCGGGCAGCCCATAATTTCAATAAAACTCCAATTTTTCGGGTTGCCTGCTTTAAGCTGATCCATTACAACCTTTGCCGCAGCGGCACCTGACGCTACTGCAAGCTTAAAGTCTTTTCCGTCAAGCTGAACTGTAGTTTCCTTAAGTCCTTTTGTTCCACGTACTTCTTCCAGCTCGATAGGCTCGTTTGCACCGTTAAGCCAAGCGTTTGCGGTTCTGACAGCCGCCTCCATAACACCGCCTGTTGCACCGAATATTACAGCGGCGCCCGTATCATCGCCAAGCGGATTGTCAAATTCTTCATCGGGAAGCATTGAGAAGTTTATACCCATTCGGTTGAACATTCTGCTGATTTCTCTTGTAGTAAGAGCGATGTCAACATCAGGAACGCCTGCTGCCGACTGATCATCTCTGCCAATTTCAAATTTCTTTGCTGTACATGGCATAACAGAAACGCTGACAATATCCTTTGGATCAATTCCTGCTTTTTGGGCATAATATGTCTTAATAACAGCGCCGCCCATTTGTTGCGGTGACTTACAGGTTGAAAGATGGTCGAGCAAATCAGGATAATAAAATTCGCAGAATTTAACCCAACCCGGAGAACAAGATGTAATCATAGGAAGAGTTCCGCCGTTTTTGATTCTCTCAACAAGCTCATTTGCTTCCTCAACTATTGTTAAGTCGGCGGCAAAGTCAGTGTCAAACACTTTATCAAAGCCAAGTCTGTGAAGAGCCGCAACCATTTTGCCCTCAACATTAGTACCGATAGGCATACCAAAGCATTCGCCGATTGTCGCACGAATTGATGGAGCGGTCTGCACAACAACGTGCTTAGTCGGGTCAGCGATAGCTTCCCACACCTTATATGTATCATCTCTTTCGGTGAGCGCACCGGTAGGACATACAGCGGTACACTGGCCGCAGGAAATACAAGGCGTTTTGTTAAGAGGAAGATGAAACGGCTGACCGATTGAAGTATCCATACCACGGTCGTTTGGACCGATTACGCTGACATACTGATTTTGACATACAGCAACGCAGCGACGACACAAAATACATTTATTATTATCTCTTACAAGATGCGGAGTGCTTGTATCTTTTTCATAATGAGGCTTTTCTCCCTCAAATCTTGAATGGTCAACGCCATAGTCAAAGCAAAGCTTTTGCAGCTCGCAATTAGTTGAACGAATACAAGAAAGGCAATTTTTATCGTGAACCGACAAAATAAGCTCTAAAGTAGTTCTTCTGTACCTTTGGATTTTTTCGGTATTGGTTAAAACCTCCATACCCTCCGATACAGGGTAAACACATGAGGTTACGATTTTAAATCCCCTGCCCTCATTTGCTTCAACAATACAAATGCGACAAGCACCGATTTCATTTATCTCCTTCATAAAGCACAGCGTTGGAATTTCTATTCCTGTATGACGAGCTGCGTCTAAAATAGTTGAGCCCTTAGGCGCTTTAACAGGTATACCGTTAATTTTTAAATTTACCATTTCCATATTTCAGACCCTCCCCTTACTGCTTAGTGATAGCGTGCATATGACAATTTGAAATACATGCGCCACATTTAATACATTTGTCTGCATTGATTTTATATGATGAAAGCTTATGATTAGGCGCTACATAATCGGTAGCCACGATTGTACCTACAGGACAATTTCTTGCGCACATTCCGCAGCCTATACACTTATCCTTATCAATAACAAATGTAAGCAAATCCTTACATACTCCGGCAGGACATTTTTTATTCTGCACGTGTGCTATATACTCGTCACGGAAGAATTTAAGCGTTGCCAAAACAGGGTTCGGTGCCGTTTGACCAAGTCCGCACTGAGCGTTAGCTTTTATGTAGTAGCAAAGCTCTTCAAGACGGTCAATATCCTCCATAGTGCCTTTACCCGACGTAATTTTTTCAAGCATTTCAAGCAATCTTTTCGTTCCGACACGGCACGGTGTACATTTACCGCAGGATTCGTCAACCGTAAATTCAAGGAAGAATTTTGCTATATCTACCATACACGTATCTTCATCCATTACGATAAGTCCGCCTGAACCCATCATACAACCGATAGCTGTCAGATTGTCGTAATCAATCTGTGTATCAATCAGTGAAGACGGTATACATCCGCCTGACGGGCCGCCTGTCTGAGCAGCCTTGAATCTCTTGCCGTTCGGAATACCGCCGCCTATATCCTCAATTATCTGGCGAAGCGTTGTACCCATAGGAACTTCAACAAGACCTGTATGATTGATTTTTCCGCCGAGTGCAAATACTTTTGTACCCTTTGACTTTTCCGTACCGATTGAAGAAAACCATTCGGCACCGTTAAGAATAATCTGTGGGATGTTAGCAAATGTTTCAACATTATTTTCAACAGTCGGAGAATCGTACAATCCTTTAACGGCAGGATAAGGCGGACGTGGACGAGGCTCACCTCTGTTACCCTCAATAGAAGTCATAAGAGCTGTTTCCTCGCCGCATACAAACGCACCTGCGCCGAGCCTTATTTCTATATCAAAATCGAAGCCTGAATCAAAAATATTTTTACCGAGCAAGCCCAATTCACGAGCCTGCTCAATAGCAATTTTAAGTCTGCTTACGGCTATAGGGTACTCGGCTCTTACATAAACATAGCCCTTTGTTGCACCGATAGCATATCCCGCAATCGCCATAGCCTCAATTACGCAGTGCGGATCACCCTCAAGCACGGAACGATCCATAAACGCACCCGGGTCACCCTCATCGGCATTACATACTACATACTTTTGAGGAGCCTTGTTGGGCGCACATAAAGCCCACTTGAAGCCTGTGGGGAATCCTCCGCCGCCACGACCTCTCAAGCCTGAATCGGAAACGCATTTTATAATCTCATCAGGCGTCATTTTTGTTAATGCTTTATTCAAAGCCTGATAACCGTCTCTTGCGATATATTCATTTATATTTTCAAGGTCAATAACACCGCAGTTTCTAAGTACTACACGATTTTGAGAACGGTAAAACGCAGTTTCATTAAGCGTTACATACTTTGGATTTTTAGGTTTAACCTTACCTGTGTCGGCATATACGAGCCTTTCAACAATGTGACCCTTGAGCAAATGGGACTCAACAATTTCTTCGACATCCTCAACGGTAACACGACTGTAGAACGTGCCGTCGGGATAAACGATTACAACAGGGCCAAGTGCGCAAAGACCAAAGCATCCTGTTTGAACAACCTGAATTTCATCAGCAAGTCCGTATGATTTTATAAGCCTTTTAAATTCTTCCTGAATTTTTTTACTTCCGGAGGAGGTACATCCTGTACCGCCACAAATCATTACGTGTGAACGAACCATATTTTATGCCTCCTCTTGACTTTCATCTAAAAGATATTCTTCTATTATTTTTCCGCCTTTAATATGCTCATCAACGATACGCTTTGCCATTTCCGCTGTAACGTTTGCATACTTAGCGGTTTTAACGCCGTCCTCAACAATCTTAACGACAGGATTACAGCCGACCTTGCTGACTCTTGCTTCCTGAGTAACGATGACCTTACCGCTTAAGCCCGCATTCTCGACCTCTTTAACTATCACCTTTAAAATGTCACGAGCACCTGCAACCAAGCCACTGTTGCCCATTCCAACTATAATACGAGTTTCATAATCGCTTGTTCGTATTGTTACGTTGCTTTTATACTCTTGCTTAATTGCATTAAGTTCATCTATTGATTTCATCTATATTCCCCTTTCAAATCATATTATTTAATCCTGATATTTGGCGAGAATACCATCAATATCATCGGCAGTCAATCTGCCGTAAACTTCATCATTTACAGTGAGAACAGGGCCTAATCCGCAAGCACCTATACAGCGGCAAGCAGTAAGCGAATACCTGCCGTCAGGAGTACATTCGTCAATTCCTATTCCAAGTTTTTCAGTAAGCGCATCAAGTAGCTTTTGCGAGCCCTTTACGTAGCAAGCGGTTCCCATACATACAGAAATATGATATGTTCCCTTAGGAGCAAGTGAAAACTGCGCATAAAATGTAGCAACGCCGAATACCTTTTCGAGCGGTACATCCATTCCCTCAGCAATCATAAGCTGAACCTCTTGCGGCAGATAACCGTAAATCTCCTGAGCCTCCTGCATAACCGCCATAAGACGACTTTTGTCGTGCTTGTTTTCATCAATGACAGCTTTTAGTTTGTCTTCCTGCTCTTTAGTGCCGTTAAAAGGAATTTTGCTGATTTTCTTTTGCATAAAGCAGACCTCCAACAATTATTTTTTATTTGTATTTTTCGCTTGGCAGAAGGTTATTAAGGATATGTAGCAAAGCCTTTGCCATTTAAAAC
>JAJBVC010000103.1 GCA_020860025.1 Clostridiales bacterium
ATGCTATTGTAAAGAGAGTTATTTTTCTTTATTTTGGCAGCTATGGAATAACGCTTGACCGACTGCATCTTACCGAAATTTTAGGTCTTTTAAATAAAACAGGCAAAATTCAAATTTCAAATAACATTTTTGCTGTTGCCGACAGTAAAATTTTAAGATATGCTGACTTTTCCAATATAAATATAAATAAAATAGATAATTTTGTATCTAAAATTTTAAATGTTTTTGAATTTCAGGCGAATACTGTTGATTTTTATTGCGACTATGATAAAATAATTGACAACGTTCTTATTCGCTCTCGTCAGACCGGCGATGAAATTTCACCTGTCGGCAGGCATTGCACTAAGTCGCTCAAGAAGCTTTTTAATGAATATAAAATTCCACAGGAAACACGTAATTCTATTGGCATTGTTGCTGATGATGAGGGTGTTATCGGTGTGGTAGGCTATTGTGTTGACGAGCGTGTTAAGGTCGATTCGTCAACAAAAAGGATTTTTACAATTCGTATTCCTTCGGAGGATTAATTAATGAAAAATATGGCAAAAAACTGGAAATCAATGTTGATTTATATACTGATACCGATTTTGTTAATCGTAGCAGTTATTTTCTTCGCTAACCAGCAAACGAAAGTGGATATGAAATATTCGCAGGTTGTTGCTATGTTTGAAAATGATGAAATCAGCGAGTTTTCAATTGATTTGTCAAGCGGCAGTTTGACATACAAAACTTTCAGTGACCCTAAAACAGAGCAGACATATTCCGTTCCGAGTGTGTCATACTTTTTGGAAGATATTCGTGATGACGTTTCGGAATATAACGCTGAAAATCCCGACAACCAAATTGTATATGATTATATTGCGGGTTCGTCAAACACTTGGATTGTAAGCATGCTGCCGTCGCTTATTATGTTCGTGCTGATTATAGGCTTGGGCATTTATGCTTTTCGCAAAATGAGCGGCGCTATGAATAATGAGACGAACAGGACTCTCGGCTTTGGAAAAATCAGAACAAAGAGTCTCGTTGATGATGAAAAGAGAACTACAACATTTAAAGATGTTGCCGGATGTGACGAGGAAAAGGCAGAGCTTGAAGAGCTTGTTGACTTTTTAAAAAGTCCGGATGAATTTACAAAGCTTGGCGCAAGAATACCTAAAGGCGTATTGCTCATTGGCCCTCCGGGTACAGGTAAAACATTGCTTGCACGTGCTGTTGCAGGCGAAGCCGGTGTGCCGTTTCTCTCAATTTCAGGTTCTGATTTCGTTGAAATGTATGTAGGCGTCGGTGCGTCACGTGTTCGTGATTTGTTTGACCAAGCTAAGAAAAAATCACCTGCCATTATTTTCATTGACGAGATTGATGCCGTAGGACGTCACAGAGGTGCAGGTATGGGCGGCGGACACGATGAACGTGAGCAAACGCTCAACCAGCTTCTTGTTGAAATGGATGGATTTGGTGCGAACGAGGGCGTTATTATAATTGCAGCAACCAACCGTCCCGATATTCTTGACCCGGCTCTTTTAAGACCCGGACGATTTGACAGGCAGGTTACTGTCGGCAGACCCGACACAAAGGGAAGAGAGGAGATTCTTAAGGTTCATTCAAGAAATAAACCGCTCGCTCCCGATGTTGATCTAAAAGATGTTGCAAAGGGAACTATAGGCTTTGTCGGCGCCGACCTTGAAAATCTTATGAATGAGGCTGCGCTTCTTGCCGCTCGTAAAAAGTATAAAGCAATTACAAGCGTTGAAATTCAAGAGGCTATGCTTAAAGTAATTATGGGTACCGAAAAGAAATCTCATAAAATGTCAAAGCAGGAAGTTAAGCTTACAGCCTACCATGAAGCCGGTCACGCTGTTGCAACATATTATCTTGAAACGCAGGATGATGTTCACGAGATAAGCATTATTCCTCGTGGAATGGCAGGCGGTTATACTATGAGTCTGCCGAGCGAAGATAAAAGCTATCAGTCAAAGCTTGAAATGCTTGATGAGCTTGTTGTACTTCTCGGCGGTCGTGTTGCCGAAGCGCTTACTATGGGCGATATTTCAACAGGCGCTTCAAACGATATTGAACGTGCGTCAAAAATTGCTCGTGAAATGATTACAAAATACGGTATGAGCGATACGCTTGGCCCGATTACTTATGGTTCAGGTAATGACGAGGTATTTATCGGTCGTGACTACGGTCATGTTCGTGACTATTCAGAGGATACCGCAGCAAGAATTGACGATGAGGTTTCACGTCTTATCAATGATGCTTACAAGAGAACTGAAGAAATTCTTAAAAATCATATGGATAAGCTTGAACTTGTTGCAATCAATCTTATGGAAAAAGAAAAAATCGACAAAACCGAGTTCAATAATCTTATGGAAAAGGGCACTCTTACCGATGATGAGTCGCAAGACAGTGACGATACAGAAGATTCAACAGATTCAACGACTCAAAACGACACTGACGATAATTCAGACGTTGCCGAAAATGTTGACAGTGACAGCATTGAAGGTCAAAATATAACAAGCGACAACGATGAAAATGAATGATTTTAATCATATATAAAAACTTTGGAGGCAATCTCACATTTTAGCGAGATTGCCTCTATTTTGATATTTTCTTGACTTTTTACACAAGATATAGTATTATAATTCAGTATGCGAACTTCTGTTTGGAGGGATTATTTTGGCAAAGAAAAAAGAATACGGCAACGAAAGTATCAAATCATTAAAGGGTGCCGACCGTGTCAGAAAAAGACCTGCGGTTATATTCGGCTCCGATGGTTTGGAAGGCTGCCAACATTCTATTTTTGAAATTATGTCAAACTCTATCGACGAGGCGAGAGAAGGCTACGGAAATAAAATTATTGTTACACGCTTTCTTGACGGTTCGGTAGAGGTGCAGGACTTCGGTCGTGGTATTCCTGTTGACTATAATAAAAATGAAGAAAAATATAACTGGGAGCTTCTCTTTTGCGAAATGTATGCCGGTGGTAAATACGATTTAGAGGGTGAGAACTATGAGTTTTCACTCGGTCTGAACGGTCTTGGTCTGTGCGCTACGCAGTACGCTTCCGAATATATGGACGCAGAGGTTCACACCGACGGTTACAAATATACCCTGCATTTTGAAAAGGGCGAAAATGTCGGAGGCCTTACTAAAGAAAAATATGCAAAGCGTGACACAGGCACACGTATAAGATGGAAGCCTGATTTAGACGTTTTTACAGATATTAACGTACCACTTGAATATTATAAAGAAACTATAAAACGTCAGGCTATTGTTAATGACGGTGTTAAATTTATTCTTAAAGACCAAATAAACGCATCAAAATTTGAAACGTATGAATTCTGCTACAATGACGGAATTATGGATTACGTGAAGGAGCTTGCCGGCGATACTGCGATTACAACACCGCAATATTGGGAATGTGAACGTAAGGGCAGAGACAGAGAAGATTTGCCTGAATACAAGCTTAAAATCAAGTCGGCTATGTGCTTTTCGTTGAAAACTCAGGTAAAGGAGTATTTCCACAATTCAAGTTTTCTTGAGCATGGCGGCGCACCTGAAAAAGCATTTAAAAGTGCTTTTACAAATCAAATCAACGCTTATCTTAAAGCAAATAACAAGTATTCCAAAACAGACGGTCAGATAAATGTTCAGGATGTTGAGGACTGTATAATTTTTGTGGTTTCCTCATTTTCAACTCAAACTTCATATGAGAACCAGACTAAAAAGGCTATAACAAATAAGTTTATTCAAGAGGCTATGACCGATTTTTTCCGCAAGCAGCTTGAGGTTTATTTTATAGAAAATAAAATTGATGCCGATAAAATTGCCAATCAGGTTCTTATAAATATGCGTGCAAGGGTAAAAGCGGAAAACACAAGAAAAACCCTAAAAACCTCATTGCAGTCAAAAATGGATATGACTAACCGTATTCAAAAATTTGTTGACTGCCGTTCAAAGGATGTTAACGAGAGGGAAGTGTTTATCGTTGAGGGCGATTCCGCTCTTGGTGCCTGTAAGCAGGCGAGAGATGCGTCTTTCCAAGCCGTTATACCTGTAAGAGGTAAGATTTTAAACTGCTTAAAATCCGACTATGATAAAATATTTAAAAATGAAATTATAACCGATTTAATAAAGGTTCTCGGCTGCGGAGTTGAGGTCAAGAGTAAGGCGGCAAAGGATTTGTCAATGTTTGATATGGACAATCTTCGCTGGTCAAAAGTTATGATTTGTACCGATGCCGATGTTGACGGTTTTCATATCAGAACGCTGATTCTTACAATGATTTACCGTCTTATGCCAAAACTTATTGAGGCGGGTAAGATTTTCATTGCAGAATCACCTCTTTATGAGGTTCACTGTAAAGATCAGACTTATTTTGCCTACAATGAAATGGAAATGGACGATATAAGAAAAACTATAGGCGATGAAAAATACACGGTTCAGCGATCAAAAGGTCTTGGTGAAAACGAAGCTGAAATGATGGCGCTCACCACAATGAATCCGGCAACACGCCGTCTTATTAAAGTAACTATGGATGAGGCTGAAAAAACGTCGCAGATGTTCGATTTATTTTTCGGCGACGACCTTGAGGGCAGAAAAGAATATATTTCGGATTACGGTCATCTTTATCTTGACGCCGCCGATTTGAGCTGAGGAGGGAATTGTTTTGGCTAAAAGAAAAAAAGAAGTAGAAAAGAAGAATGATTCTCTTTCGGAAAATGTGCATATCAAGGGCGCAGGTACAATAAATGATGAAGTAATTACAGATACGCTTACAGAAAATTTTATGCCATATGCTATGAGCGTAATTCTTTCTCGTGCCATTCCGGAAATCGACGGATTTAAACCGTCGCACAGAAAATTGCTTTATACAATGTACAATATGGGCTTGTTGCAGGGCGGAACAATTAAGAGTGCAAACATAGTCGGAAGAACTATGCAACTTAACCCTCACGGCGACGCTGCTATTTATGAAACTATGATTCGTCTTTCACGAGGCAACGAAACGCTGCTTTACCCATATGTTGAGTCTAAAGGTAACTTTGGTAAGGCATACAGCAAGAATATGATGTACGCAGCGTCACGTTATACCGAAGCAAAGCTTGCTCCTATTTGTCACGAGCTTTTTGATGATATAAAATCAGACACTGTCGATTTTGTAGATAACTATGACAGCACGATGAAAGAGCCTACGCTTCTTCCCGTTACATTCCCGTCAATTCTTTGTAATGTTACAACAGGTATAGCTGTTGGTATGGCTTCCTCAATAGCATCGTTTAATCTTAAGGAAATTTGCGATACTACGGTTGCACTGATGAAAAATCCTGACCATATCATCAGCGATACGTTGCTTGCACCTGATTTTGTAGGCGGCGGTTATGTTCTTTACGACAAGGACGAACTTGAAAAAATTTATTCAACCGGCAGGGGAACTGTTAAAGTCAGAGCGAAATATACCTATGATAAAAAATATAACTGTATTGATATAACGCAAATACCTCCGACTACTACGTCTGAGGCTATTATAGACAAGGTTATTGAGCTCGTTAAGTCAAATAAAATTAAAGAAATAAGCGATATACGAGATGAAACCGACCTTTCCGGTCTCAAAATCACTATCGACCTAAAGCGTGGCATCGACCCCGATAAGTTTATGAACAAGCTTTATAAGTCAACACCGCTCCAGGATAATTTCAGTTGTAATTTCAATGTCCTTATTAAGGGCAGACCTATGGTGCTCGGTGTTCGTCAGATTCTTCTTGAGTGGGTTGACTTCAGGCTTGAATGTATACGAAGAAGAATCAATTTTAATCTCGACAAAAAGAGAAACCAACTCCATTTACTCAAAGGACTGTCAAAGATTCTTCTTGATATAGACAAGGCTATTAAAATTGTACGTGAAACCGAAAGTGAGTCTGAGGTTGTACCTAACCTTATGATAGGCTTTGGAATTGATGAAACGCAGGCAGAGTATGTTGCTGAAATTAAACTTCGTCATTTAAACCGTGAATATATTCTTAAAAGAATTAAGGATATAGAACAGCTTGAGGGCGATATCGCCGAGCTTGAATCAGTTTTGGCAAGTAAGGCTAAAATGAAAAAAATTATTGTAGGCGAACTTGATTCTGTTGCCAAAAAGTATGATACGGGCAGAAAAAGCGAAATATTATATGATTTTACCGAAAATGAGGAAGTTGAAGTCGTTGAGGTTGCCGATTATCCCGTAACACTGTTTTTGACCGAACATGGCTATCTTAAAAAAATCAAAACCGCCAATCTTCGTTTAAGCGGAGAACAAAAAATTAAAGAGGGAGACAGAATGCTCCCTGAAATAGAATGTTCAAATACGGCGGAGCTTTTGTTCTTCACAAATCAAAATCAGGTATATAAATCAAAAGCGGATGATTTTCAGGATACAAAAGCATCTGTTCTCGGTGATTACGTTCCGGGAAAGCTTGAGATGAGCGACGATGAACAGATAGTTTATATGGCAGTTCTAAGCAAATACAGCGGTTATATGATTTTTGCATTTGAAAACGGTAAGCTTGCAAAGGTTGATATGTCTGCTTACGCAACAAAAACGAACAGAAAAAAGCTTATAAACGCTTATTCATCAAAAGCGCCTCTTGCACAGGCGATGTATATTCCCGAGGATACCGATTTGGTGCTTTGCTCATCGAGCGGCAGACGTCTGCTTGTCAATACAGGCTCAATTTTGCCTAAAAGCACAAAGGACACACAGGGAGTCAGTGTGATGAAGCTGAAAAAGACTCATAGGCTTGAGTCAATTCACATTTATAAGCAGGGCGAATTTGAAAAGGAATGGCGCTTCAGAGCCAAAAATTTACCGGCAGCAGGCGCTGTTTTGAGTGAAAATGACATTGCCGAACAGATTACTTTCTGATTCGTAAAAAAAACACTTGCATTATTTGCTTTGTTGTGCTATTATCAATAAGTAACTTATTAAGTAATTTATTAGGCGGAGGGAATATTATGCTCTGGTATCATTATGTATTCGGCGCAGTGCTGATTGTTGTATCGATTATTATAACTATAGTAGTTCTTATGCAGGAAGGTCGTTCACAAAACCTTTCAGGTGCAATTGCCGGCGGTGCTGAAACATTTCTTGGAAAGTCAAAGGGAAGAACAATAGAAGCAAGGCTTGAAAAAGTCACAAAGTGGTTAATAGTTATATTCTTTGTTGTTGTTCTTGCTGCATTCCTTGTGTTTCTTTTTGTAGGATAATATCAGATTTTAAGTTAACCTTGCGTAATGCAAGGTTAATTTTTTATGGTGAATTATGGAATATATAATTTTTGATCTTGAATGGAATAATGTCTATAATTACAAAACTCACAAAGGTTTAAATGAAATAATTGAAATCGGTGCGTTAAAATTAAATAAGAATCTTAATGTTGTTGATACGTTTAAACAGCTTATAAAACCACGTCTTTCAAAAAAACTCGGTTCAAGATTTAAGAACCTTACGCATATAACGAATGAAGAAATACGCTCAAACGGAATTGATTTTGACGATGCGTTTGCTGATTTTGCACGCTGGTGCGGTAACGGCGACATCGTATTTTTAAGTTGGTCTACGAGCGATTTATATACTCTCATTGCAAATTACAGAGTGTTCAAGAAAACGACTATTATTGATTTTATAAAAAAATATGCCGATGCTCAGCAGTATTGTATGCATTTTATTGAAGGTGCTGATAATTCTAAGCAAATAAGCCTTTCAAACTGTGCTAAAGAGTTTAATATAAATACCGAGAATATAGCACTGCACAGAGCACTTGAGGATTGTTACATAACAGCCTATTGCTTTAGAAAAGTATATGACAGAAAAATATTTGAAGATTTTGTAACTGTATGTGATGTTCCTTTTTATGAAAGACTTATTTTTAAGCCGTATTGTATAAGTGAACCGCATTGTGACGGCTTTGATTTAAGCGAGGTTGAAAC
>JAJBVC010000074.1 GCA_020860025.1 Clostridiales bacterium
CAATCGTACAGCAATCCTCCCAAAATGCTTAATTCTGACTACTTTCTCAACATCTTCCGGCTTAAAAAAATACTAAAGTAAAAAAATCTTTCCTACTTATAATTTGGGACATTCTTTACTACTTCTTTACTTTTTCTTTGACAGTTCTTTGAAATTATAAGGTTTAATATGTATATCGGATACAAATTTGATTGATCGGAGAGTTAAAAATGACAAATGTGCTTGTATGCGACGATGACAACGCTATTTTGGAATCGCTGCGAATTTACCTTGAAAGCGAGGGCTATAATGTTTTAACCGCAAGCGACGGCATTGATGCGATGGAAAAAATCGAGCAAAATGAAATTCACTGCGTTGTGCTTGACATTATGATGCCACGGCTTGACGGACTTAAAACTACGCTGAGAATAAGAGAGAAATACAATTTTCCGATTATTCTGCTTTCGGCAAAAAGTGAGGATACCGACAAAATCGGCGGTCTCGGCTTCGGTGCAGATGATTATGTTACAAAGCCGTTTAATCCGCTTGAGCTTATTGCGAGAGTTAAATCGCAAATTCGCCGCTATACTTCACTCGGCAGCTTTAAAGCCAATGAAAATCAGCTTGTCAGCGGCGGAGTCGTTCTTGACACAGACACAAAAATTCTGACTGTTGACGGGGATGCTGTCAAGCTGACGCCTATTGAGTACAGAATCCTTGAATATCTGATGAAAAATATGAACAGAGTTCTGTCCTCTTCTCAGATATATGAAGCCGTGTGGAACGAGCCGTCATACACGAGTGAAAAAACCGTTACCGTGCATATTCGCAATCTCCGTGAAAAAATCGAAATTAACCCAAAAGATCCGAAATACATAAAGGTGGTGTACGGCCTTGGATACAAAATGGAAAAAATTTAGATACTCATTTTTCGGAAAGTTTCTTTGCTTTCTTCTTGCCATAATAACATTTGCGTCTTCCGCAGGAATAGGCATATATATGTTTTTGGTAGGTTACTACTGCGAATTGGATTTTAACGATGCGAGTAACATAAGCTGGTATGAATCAAATCCCTTTGAAATTAAGTTTTCGCAGGATACGCTTCAGGCAATTTACAATGCCGAATATGATTACAATTACGAAACAATGTCTAAAATTTTAGACGACGAGCAGGAAGCTGTGATTGAATACGTTTACCAAGAGGCGCTCAGCTGCAAAGAAAGCGACCCTGACGGTACAACAGATCATGTAATTAACTACACTGTAAATTTTGAGGATTTCAGTGCTTCAACATTTACATACAATCTTGATTTCGGCAATACCGATTACGGCGACAACTTTGACGGTTATCGTTCAGACAGCACTATAAAATATGAAATTAAAAATGAATATTTACTTTTTAAAGACGACACGTTAAGTACATATTCAAGCGACGCTTATTCCTATGATTTGAGCGAATGTGTAAACTTTAAATACTACATAACGGACAACAGAAACGGCGAGGTTTACACAAATCTTGAAAATCAGCCGGACGAAAACGAGTTAAAATCAAACCCTGTTTATATGATAATAAGCGACGGCAAAATTCAGGATATGAGCGCTTCACTCAACAAGAATGAGGAGATCAGCGCAAACAAAAAACTCACCTGTTACTTTTACGTCACGGATGAGGAGAGCGGCGATTTTTACGGCTCTTTGATTGGTTTTGCAAATCAGTCGGAATATATGCGAAGCAACCCGTATCAATGTATTACTTTGGCAGTCGTTCTCTTAATAATCAGTTTTATTGCGGGATTTAGATTTTTTGCCGTCTGCGGAAAATCGGAAAAAGATGAAAAAGCAAAGCTTTGCCCAACGGATTACATTCCGATTGAACTTCACCTTGGCGCATATGTCGGTCTGACATTCGCTGTTATTTGCATAGCGATTGAAATGGCTGATGCGTCTTCGCTTGCTCTTCTGTCTAACACATCTGCGTTTCTGCTGACAGTGACTTTTACCGTTGTTTGGCTTATGCTGTTTGAATTTTGCTGCTGCGTTGCCCGAAGCATTTTCAGTGAAAGAAAGTTTTATAAATTCTTCCTTGTATACTGGATTTTAAAGCTTGTTTTAATTATTTTTAAAACTATCGGAAAACTTTTTATCGGTTTATCTAAAAAGTTCAAATCATCAGGCAAAAAATTCGCTCGCACAATAAGCTATAAGCCAAAAATATTTAAGAGAAATTTAATTGTTTTTACAGTTTTATATGCTCTGTTTAAGTTGATGCTGTTTATGGTTTCCATAGTGTTTGCAATGAATTACGACCCGTTTTCATCATCAGTGGCGGTTGCTTTAATTTTGATACCCGATTTTATTATTGCGCCGTTTGTGATAAGGTATATAGTAAATCTTGACAAAATTATAATCGCAAGCAATGAGCGTTCAAGCTTTATTGAGGATATTGACAGTCTTCCAAACTCTCTTGCAATGCTTGCTCAAAGTATGAAGTACACTAACACCGAGCTTCAAAACGCTGTTACAAAGGCAGTCAAGGACGAGCGTCTCAGAACAGAGCTTATAACGAACGTGTCGCACGATTTAAAAACTCCGCTGACTTCAATTGTAACTTACGTTGACCTGCTGTCAAAATGCGATATTAACGATGAAAAAGCTAAGCAATACATCGCCGTTCTTGACGAAAAAGGCAAAAAGCTGAAGCGTTTGATAGATGATTTAATCGAAGCGTCAAAGGTTACATCGGGCAGTATTCAGATTAACCCGACAAAAATGAATCTGTCAGAGCTTTGCCTGCAAGCGACGGTTGATGAACAGAAAAACTTTGAAAAAGCGGGACTTGAACTGATAATCAAACAGGGAGAAAAACCGACGATAATTTTTGCCGACGGAGCAAAAACAAACAGAATTATTGAAAATCTCCTTTCAAACGCACGCAAGTACAGTGCAAAGGCAAGCCGTGTTTACGCAAGTGTTTACAGCGAGGGCAATTACGGAGTATTTGAACTGAAAAACATTTCGGCGCAGCAGCTCGATATTACTCCCGATGAACTAACGGAACGCTTTGTTCGTGGCGATAAGTCACGTAATGAGGAGGGCAACGGACTCGGACTTTCGATTGCAAAAGAGCTTTGCAAAGCTCAAAACGGCAAGCTTGAGCTGATTATTGACGGAGACCTATTCAAAGCGAAGGTAAAGCTCCCGTCAGAGTCTCTTTCCAATGAAGCGAATACAGAAGCGAATAAAAATATTTAAAAATAATATGTAACTCATTGGTATAACTATAAAAAGTGTGTAAGTCATAATCCCGACCTACACACTTTTATTTTGACCGGTTATAGACTCTGAATCAAACAGTACAAAGGATAAGGTATACATATGTTTTTTGCTATGAACAAACTCCCGTTTTACTACAGGAAATAGTAAGTGTTTTATCTACCGTTTTTACCGAAACTCCTAAAACATACTTTTTTAGAACAAAATCGCCTATAGCTTTGTTACCGCTTTTTGATGCACTTGAGGATGTAACTTTCCACTTGTCGTTATATATTGTATAAGATTTTACTGCCTTAGTACAAGTAGCGGAAGTTCCTGTATAACTAAATGTTCCCGTTAAGACTACAGTCCATTCTTTTTCATCATCAGAATTATAATAGCTTGAGGATTTAGCATAATTTTTTGTAGAAGTTGAAAAAGTTGAAGCGCCATTTGTGTTGAATTCAGTTACTATATAACTTCCGTCATCTAAATATTCAATATTTTTGTTTACCTTTATTTCCTGAGCAAAAATTGTTGTGGGACACATAAAAATCAATATAAACAAAATTAATATAACTGTTGAGAATTTTTTCATTACTGTAATTTTCCATTCTTTAAAAGTGACTAATAAAATCATAAAATCATTACATACTTTTTAAGTCAAATCTACCGGTCGGCGACAATTTCATTGCCGGACGAATCAATTTCATATGATTCCTCAACAAAATAACCGGGATGATAAACCTCGTCAATAACGACAGCGCTTACTCCTATTCCCCATATCAATAAAGCTATTAACACAGCTATAATTATAAATTTCACTAATGTCATTCGCCTTTTTATTTTTCTTGTATCCGTATAATCAAAAAAGCCTTGAACAATCTTCCTCGGCTCGCCAATCTGATTGTATATATCTTCTGCGTTATTTATGTCACCGCTGTCAATATGTTCATAAATACGATTTTTCAAATCATTTATGAATTTCTTTTGTGTCTTTAAGTCACATATCAAAAATGATTTAACTTCTTTGATATACTTATTTATCTCTTTGTTTAACTGCTTGTCAGCCATTATTGTCCCGTGCCTTTCTGTCAAGGATTTTATTTATACCGTCTGTTACAGTATCATATTCGGCAAGTATTTCTTTATAATACTCTCTTCCCTTTTCTTCGAGATGATAATATCTTCTCGTGCGTCGCTTACCAACCTTTTGTAAAGAATCGCTGATATAGCCCATTTCCGTAAGTCTGTACAAAATCGGATAAAGAGAACCCTCAAGCATAGTATACGCTCCATCGCTTTTTTCAGCGAACGCTTGAGTTATTTGATAGCCATATAAATCTTCCTTGCTCAGCAGGTACAATACAAGCATTTCCGCAGTACCACGCTTAAAATTGTCTGTATTTTGTCCCATAATTCACCCTGCTTATCTTTCTATTATTCTATCACGCAATATATTTTCTGTAAATACTTTTCCTGCAAATATATTGTTGACAAATTGTATTGTGTGTGTTATATTTGAATTGGTTAGAATATATTTTTAAGCACATGAAAATAGCATTAATACTTAATTTTAAACAATAGTTATCATCGTTTTTCAAAACGACACTATGTATATGAAAGAATATTTTCTCATTAATAAAGCTTTATTAAAATTTATGATGAAAGAGGTGTTACCGGTGAATTAACATTTTATATTTTAATACAAAAATATAATCCACTAAAATAAAATGAAGGAGATTCTTTATGAAAAAGTCATCAAAAACAATCATCAACACTATATGTATATTAATGATTGTTATAACCAGCCTCTTTTCTGTAAGTGCATTTGCTTCGACAAAAGCCGGAGTTGTAAGTATTAAACCTTTAAATGTCAATACCACTATAGGCGATGTAGATAAGGCGTATGTAACAGGTTACAGCAGTATTTTTGCTAAAAAAGGCACATCTGATAATAATTACACCTTAAAAGTTTGGGTTAAAGATACAACAAATTCAACAACTCTTTCAAGTAAACATTCTTTTACAGTTAATGGAACAAGCACAGGTCATTGGATTGTTTACAAATCCGGTGTGTCATATAAAGTTGGTGACAATATCAGATTTTACGGAGAGCAAAGCGGTACATCGTCAAAAGGTTTAAACTACGTAATTTACGGTGACAAGGCTACGCTATAAAATATAATTATTAACCAAGGCTGTTTTTCAGCCTTGGTTATATGACAAATCAGAGGTAGTGCATATGAAAAGAGAATTACGCTTTCAATTAAAAAGTGCATTTTATTCTAAGAATTTTTTAATTATATTAACAATAAGCATACTGTTCAGCGTTATATGCTTTATGATAAAATGTTTTGAGTGTTACGAAGCCGATATTATCAATATTCCGAGTGCATATCAGCAATTTTTTGCAAATGCAAGAAGCAACGACTCATTTGTTGCATTTTTTTCTATCGCTTCACCGTTTTTGATATGCGCTGCTTTTTCGGACAGTTATGTTACGGAAAGCAATAATCTGTTCTTACCGATTTGTATTATAAGAGAGGGAAAAAATAAATATTTCTTTTCTAAGTTAACTGCTGTTTTTATATGCGGCGCATTTGTAATGGTTATACCTCAGCTAATCAATATAATCTTATGCACAGTCGCTTTTCCGCTTGAATCGACATATATGTACACATGGGATTTATGGCAGGCTGATATTTACACGGTTGATATTGCAAATGACTGGTTTTTGTTTAAAAATCTGTACATATTGTCGCCGTATATATACTTTCTTGTATTTATAGCAATATCGGGAATATTATCGGGAATAACAGCCGTAATCAGCTTTGAAATATCATTTTTTGTAAAAAACAGAATATTTGTTACTTCATTTATGTTTGTGTTGATAAATTTGTTAAGCGTTCTTTTTGAGTCTTATATGATTCCGTATAATATTATCAACTGTATGTTCGGACTGTCTGTAAGCGGAATAACGCTTAAATCATTTATAATAACTTCCGTTACATATTTATCGGTGATGATAATTTTAATTCCGTTTTCACTGAGGAGGTTAAAAAATTGTCTGTAAGCCTATATTATTTTAAGAATAAAAAAATATGGGGATTTATAGCCGTTAACCTTTTAATCGGCATATACATCGCATCAATAAGGCTGAAATATCCGGATTCATTATATTTAGACGACTTATATTTCTATGCAAGAGAAGGTCTTATATTTAATTTTGACGGCGAAGGCTTTGACGTGCAAACATTTATGAGCGTTTTAAGCACCGTTATTTCAATACCTGTTGTCTGCAGTCAATTTTCTAAAAACTATGAAGCAAAGCGGTGCTATATTGCTACAAGGTATAAAAATTATTCGTGTTTTTATATAAATGAGATAATAAACATTGCAGTGTTATGCTTTTTGCTGTCGCTGTTTTACTCTCTTGGTATATTTTCTTTTTGCGCCTTGGTCGGTAATCTTGAATTAAATAATACAAATTTCCTTCTTTTATATTTTATTTCTGTTTTAAATTCGACTTTGCTTTTGCTTGCGTTTTGCCTTTTGGCAATTCCTTTTTGCTTTTTAAATGAAAAGGCTGCTGTTTTAAGCGATATAATATTGTTTTTGACGTGTACTGTTATAAGCTATTATTTGCCTGTGAAATACAAATGTTTTAATATTATTATGATGTATTTTGTCAACACGCTGTGGCAAAACGGTAAATATGTTTCATATAATTCCGCCGTTTGTTATATGATAACCTTTTCGGTAATTATATTGGAAATTCTGCTCGGAAACAGATATATAAAGAAAAAAGATACGATATAAAGGAGCTGAAAATCCGTGTCATATATAAGTATAAAAAATTACACAAAGACAGTTAACAAGACGGTCGTTCTTGATAATATAAATTTAGAACTTGAAAAAGGCGGAATTTATGCTCTTACAGGCAGCAACGGAAGCGGTAAAACAATGCTTATCAGGGCAATCGGCGGTCTTATAACTCCCGACAGCGGAAGCGCCTTTATCGACGGCTTAAAAGTAGGAAACGGAGTATATCCCAAAAGTTTGGGCTTGATGATAGAAAACATTACTATGCTTGAATATCTCAGCGCCTTCGATAATCTTAAAATGCTTAATAACATATCGGCTGATAAAATTTCCGAGTCAAAAATAAAAAAATGGCTTGAAGCGTTTGAACTTAATTCAAAGGATAAAAGAACAATAAAAAAATATTCTCTGGGAATGCGTCAAAAGGTCAGTATAATACAAGCTCTTATGAACGAACCCGATTTAATCGTTCTTGACGAACCGACAAATTCGCTTGATGAACATTCGGTTCAAATACTCTTTGACATAATTAAAAAAATAAACGAAGAACATTCAACGACTTTTATCATTGCAAGTCATGATAAAAATTGTATTGAAAATATAAGCGACAGCATTGTTGAAATGAGGTGCGGTAAAGTTGTTTGCTAAAATATCATTTCAAAAAACCGCCGTTATTGTTATAAGCATTATCATTCTTATTGCTTTGATATTGGGAATAATCACAAGAAATTCTTATTTGTCTTTAAGTCAAAATGAAAACGAGCTGTCAAACGCAAAGCTGCAATTATCGGAAGATTTTTCAAATGAATACAATAATATCTATTCATCTGTTGACTATGAAACGGCGCTTTATGAACTTGAAGAAAGCGAATATATACTTTACGTCAAATGTATTGAC
>JAJBVC010000096.1 GCA_020860025.1 Clostridiales bacterium
ACTTAAAGGGGGTAATATATTTTAATATATATAGTGAACAGAAGGAGGCTGCAATGGAACAAAAGAAAATCGGTTTTTTCGGCGGTCTTGATTTTGTAACAATCATTACGGCGATTATTGCATCGTGCTACGGACTTGCATTGGTTTACAGCGCAACATACTCAAGCCTTTCGGACGGACAGGTTATATCGTCCGACGTCAGGAGTATGCTCGTTTCCGTCATAGGCGGAATTGTAGTTGCGGTAGTCGTTTCAAATATAGATTATGAAATTATTTCAAAACTGTGGCCTTTAATAGCGGCAGGCTGCATTGCACTGATGATTTTTACATTTTTCTTCGGCGTTGCGCCGTCGGAAAGAGAAGACGCAAAATCATGGCTTGATTTGAAAATATTTTACTTTCAGCCGTCGGAGCTGTTAAAGGTAGGATTTATAATTTCATTTTCGTATCATCTTGATATGGTGAAAGACAAAATCAACAGAATTAAAACAATCATTCCTCTTGTTATTCACGGTATGATTCCGATTATACTTGTCGTTATTACAGGCGATATGGGCTCGGCTCTGATTTTCCTGATAATGTTTATAGGAATGTTATTTTTTGCAAAAGTTAATATAGGCTACTTTGTAGCCGGAATTTGCGCCATTATAGTAGGCTTTGCCGTGGCATGGAAAACAGGCCTTATTAGCGGTATTCAAAGAGAAAGAATTACAGCTCTTTTTTACCCCGACGAATATGCCGACGTGCTTTACCAACAGACGAATGCAAAAATTGCAATGGGAAGCGGCGGCTGGTTCGGTCAAGGCTATCTTAACGGAAGTATGACGCAAAGCACGGATTTTACCGTTCCCGAAAATCAAAACGATATGATTCTCTCTGTAGCCGGTGAAGAATTCGGTTACATAGGAACACTTGCCGTTATTCTTATTCTTCTTGTGCTTATTTTAATTGTTATGAACACAGGACTGAAGGCCCGTGACAACGTAGGCTATCTTATGTGCAGCGGTGTCAGTGTAATGCTTTTTGCTCAAGTGCTTATCAATGTGGGAATGGAGCTTTCACTTCTTCCCGTTATCGGTATTACGCTGCCGTTATTTTCAGCCGGCGGTTCGTCATCGCTTTGCATTTATCTTGCGCTCGGACTTGAGATGAGTATTTATCGTTTTTCAAAATCGCAAAGTCACGCTCTTTTCTACACCGAGTAGCTGCAGATATTTTAAACTATCGGCGGAAATATAATTTTTGTATCAATAAATTTCGAGGTACGATATGGACTGCAAAAGTTTTTCGCAACACGCAGATATAAACTGTTCTAAAATCAACGACAGCTTTTGGTCGCCGATTACCGAGCTTGTAAGAACTCAGGTAATCAGATACCAGTATTTAGCTTTGCAGGATAAAATTGAAGGCGCCGAAAAAAGCTATTGCATTGAAAATTTTATTAAAGCAGGCAAAGTAAAAAAAGCTCTTGACGAGGGAAAAGAAGTCCCGACATACCCTATTGACAAATGGTGCTATAACGACGAAAACACTGACGAAAACGCATTTCACGGTTGGGTATTTCAGGACTCTGACGTATATAAATGGATAGAGGCTGTGGGATATTCTCTGAGAAATCATCCCGATTCCGTTTTAGAAAAGCAAGCTATGGATTTTATAGATATAATTTGCGACGCTCAGCTTGAAAACGGCTACCTTGACACGCTTTATATCATAAATGACAGAGATAAAATTTTCACAAACCTAAAGGATAATCATGAGCTTTACTGCTTCGGTCATTTAGCCGAGGGCGCTATTAGCTTTTACGATGCAACAAACGACGGTAAACTGCTAAACGCAGCCTGTAAATTTGCCGATTTAATTTGCGACACATTCGGCGAGAATAAAATTAAAGGTTATCCCGGTCACGAAATTGCCGAACTGGCGCTTGTGAAATTATATCGCAAAACAGGCAAAAAAGAGTATCTTGACACAGCTGATTTCTTTATTAACGAGCGTGGAAAAAAGCCATACTATTTTGATATTGAGCGTAACAAGATAACGGCTGACGACAATTATCACTATAATCAAGCCCATATTCAGCCGAAATACCAAACCGAGGCTGTCGGTCACGCAGTTAGAGGTGTATATCTTTACAGCGCAATGGCTGATATTGCAAAGGAAAACTGTGATGATGAGCTTTACACAGCCTGCGGTAAAATATGGGATAATATTGAAAATAAAAAGTTGTACATAACCGGCGGAATCGGCGCAACCGTTGACGGCGAAGCGTTTTCATTCGACTATGACCTTCCGAACGACCTTGCATATTGCGAAACGTGCGCTTCAATCGGGCTTATGTTTTTTGCAAGAAGGATGTCTGAAATTAAACCTGATTCGCACTATGCAGACGTTGCCGAGCGTGCGCTTTACAATACTGTGCTTTCGGGTATGGCTGACAACGGAAAATCGTTTTTCTACGTCAACCCTCTTGAAGTTTTGCCGACGGCGTCACATCTTGATTCACGAAAAAGGCACGTTAAAACCGTAAGACAAAAATGGTTTTCCTGCGCCTGCTGTCCGCCAAATCTTGCAAGACTGATTTCATCGCTCAACACTTATATTTTCAGCGAAAATGAAGAAAATGTTTTCATTCACCAATACATAGGCGGCTCGTTAAACACTAAGTGCGCCGATATAAATATTTCATCCGACTACCTGAATGACGGCAGTGTTGATTTTAACATTGAATGTAAATTACCGTTTAAGCTTGCGCTGCGAATACCCGAATGGTGCGACAACTTCGACGTTAATAAAAATTACGCTTTAAAAGATGGCTATGTTTATATAGACATAAGTGGCAATGATAACGTTGAAATTAAATTTGAAATATTACCTCGTATTGTAAAATGTTCAAATAAAGTTCGTGAAAATATCGGCAAGGCTGCGGTAATGAGAGGCCCGATTGTTTACTGTCTTGAAGAATGGGACAACGGCAAAAATCTGCATATGCTGAAGCTTTGCGAAAATCCGAATTTTGAATATTTAAACGGATGTATTTATGCCGACGGCTTGCGTGAAAAAGAGGATGATAAGCTTTATTCAACATACAGTAAGCCTGAATTTTCGCCGTGCAGACTGAAGTTTATTCCCTATTACAAATGGGCTAATCGTGGCGAAAACGAAATGAGCGTATATATAAGAATATGAAAAGCGAAAAGCGACTGCTTGAATTATCGTTCAAAGCGGTCGCTTAATTTATTTTATGTGTATTTAATTATTTGTAAATTTTTAAAGTATAAAGGCAATATGAAAAAACAAAATTTATCATTCGCTGATAACTTTAAACTTTCTGCTGTCGGCATCACATAAGCAAAGCTGCGGCGTCATATGGATTTTACCTAAGTTTTTATACTTTACAGTGACCTCGTTTTCGCAACATTCGACAAAGAATTTGAGTTTAACGCAGACATTGTTTTTATAATCAAAGCTGATTCCGTCATCAGTAAAAAACTCACTTTCAAACGAACCGTTTTGAATAGGATAAACGGTGAAAACAAGTTTTTCTTCGCTTTCAAATCCATACTCTCCCTCATCTGTCGGAATGACACTGCCACTTTTAATAAAGTATGGCATTCTTGATTTCGGCGAAATTGTAAGTTCTTTTTCCTGACCGCCGATATAAAGCTTATCGTCAAGATACCAGTTTTCGTCCTTCGGAAGATAGACGTTTACATTTTCTCTTCCTTCGTCAAAAATAAAACTCACAAGAATACTTTGCCCGAACATAAACGAATCAGATTCTGTATTTATATTTTCATCATCAAAATAAAAGCACAGCGGTGCGTTTATAGGCAAATTCTTTTCAACAGAATCGTATGCCGCCGAATAAAGATACGGCAAGAGCTGTTTTCTCTGTGCAAAAAGATTGGAAACGCTTTCTATAATATCGGGATAGCTCCAAGGCATTGTTGCCGAACCGTCACTGTTCCACGAATGAATTGTAAATCTCGGCTCAAAAATACCATGCTGAATCCATCTTAAAAGGAGTTCTCTTGACGGCATATCGCCTGAAAATCCGCCTAAATCATGGCCGTAAAAAGTCAAGCCGGATATCGACATTGTAAGTCCTATATTATGGCAGTATCGCAAATCCTTAAAGTTTGTACGGTTATCGCCCGACCATGTCTGCGCAAACCGTCTTACGCCTATTCCTCCGCTTCTTGTTGATAAAAACGGACGTAAGTCAGGATATTTTTTTATTTGTGCCTCGTATGACGACATAACCATTAAATATGTCAAAACAGGACGTATTCTGCTTGCGTTGACATTTGAGTCGGAAAAGCCTTTGCACAGAGCGTCAGTATCCTTTATGTCAAACTCATTATTATCATTCCACGTAGCTTTTACGCCGCTATCGAGCAGTTTTTCGGTGAGCTGTTCACTCCAAAAATCATATGCGTTTTTGTTGGTGAAATCAAGATAGCTGCCGTTGCCGTCCCAAAATCTTGTGATAAACGGCGAGCTGTCGGGATTTTTAACGAACAGTCCCCTCTCGGCTATGTCGTTATACATAGGATGATCTGTGAGAAACGCAGGCTTAATATTCGGAATTATCTCTATACCATTATCCGAAAAGCGTTTTATAAACTCCTTTGGATTTGGAAATTTATCATAATTCCAGTTGAAAACATACCGACCGTTTCCGATAGACGTATAGCCTGAGGAAAGATAAAATCCGCCGCAGCTTAAATTTACATCCTTGATTTTCTGCAAAAATTCGTTCATTTTGCTTTCGCTGTCGGGAGCGTCCGTATACGCCATAGTGCTTGCGCAGTAATCGAAACTCCACTTTGGCGGGAAAGCCTGCTTGCCGCAAAGATGTGAAAACTGCTGTAAAATTTCAAGCTTAGTACCAAAAAAGACATAGTAAACAAGAGCGTCGTCATCTGTTTTAAAATACTTATAAGGCTCATAATAATTATTCAGTTCATTGCCTAAATCAACATATGACGTATCGCTCGTATCATAAAAAATTCCATAGCAGCCAACAGAATTTTCACATATATAAAACGGAATATGCTTATATAAAATATCAGTATTTTTTGCGTCATAGCCCATACTGTCGGCAGTTTCTATTCTAAAGGCTCTGCCTGATTTGTTAAGTTCTCCGCCCTTGTCTCCGAGGCCAAAAACTCTCTCACCGGCCTCTCTTGAAATATAGTGATAGGCGGCACTGCCGAATTCATTTTCAAAATTATATGCCAAAGGCTCTCTGTCTTTAAAAAGAAGCTTATTATTCATATAATATTTAAGCTGAAAATTATTCAGGCTAAGCTCAATTGTAATTTGAGAATTAAGAACAATTTTTTCGTTCTCGGCTTCTTTAACTACTTTGGGTGAAGCAGTTTCAAATCCGTCGTTTGACAGCCTGCTCCTGCCGTTTCGTGAAAGCTCATTACTGGAATTTACGGCAAATGTCGGAAGAACTTTACATCCGTTTTTAATAACGGCAACTCGAATACAGCTTTTACTTACGAAGTCGATACGCACGTTTATATCGTTTTCATTATAAATTCTGGTGCAGTCGCTACTGCTTTTCAGTGAAAATTTATGCTCAAATTTACTCATTCCGTCTTACCCTTTGAAAATGTATTTTTAATAAGAGTTTTTACGTCCCACTTTTCCTGCCTTGTATTTTCACAAAACGTCATAGGCTTTTTTGTACCGCTTTCCCAATGCGGTAAGGAGGAACAATTCGGATTTCCGTTTTTTGAAAATGCGATTATCGCCTGAGACATTTGATTTGAAATTTCATAATCAATTTTTTCAAACGGTCTCCAGTTAAACTTGAGAGTTGAAAAGAAATAAAGCAAATCGCTCGAATGCCATGCGCCCAGATTATCGCCCGGCAAAAGTCGGCTGAGTATGTACGTGTAGCATTTATTGCTGTTTTTTCTGCTTGATTTTGCCCATTTTTTAATTGTTCTCATCAAAACAATAGGCATCATATCCGTTACTGTCATTCCGATTATATAAGGAATATCGGCAATATTTTTCATATTAAAAGTTTCTTTTGTCAAAAGCTTTCCGTCAATTACAGGAAAGGTGTAAGGCATAGTTAAAATACTCTTGTTGCAAGCGTCGAGCCAAGCATAGTAAAGCGTTTTAGGACTTACAAGCCTTAACTCTTCCATTGAATGTACTCCGGCATTTTTCATTATATCTTCCCAGAATGACACTGTTTTTTCAGGCTTAAGCGGTTTTAGCAAAAGCCTTTGCATTGCGGCACCGCTGCTCATTATTGCACCTGAAAACCAGCCTTTTTCAAGAGGAGAGCTTGCGTGAATATCGACGCTCATTGCTCCTGCGCTTTGACCCATAATTGTTATTTTGTCGGGATTTCCGCCAAATTCTTTAATATTATCCTTTATCCATTTTATTGCTACATATTGGTCAAACAAGCCGTAATTTCCGCAAACACCGTTTTCATCTGTCAAATCGGGGTGAGAACAAAATCCGAATGGGCCGAGTCTATAGTTAAATGAAATAAAAATCACTCCGCCCTTTGCAATTTCGGTTCCGTTAATATGCGCCTCGTTACTGCTTCCGCCGGTAAAGCTTCCGCCGTGAATATAAATCAGTACAGGGCAGTTTTCAGGCTTTTTAGGACTCCAGATATTAAGATAAAGGCAGTCCTCACTGTAATTAAACGTAAGTCCCTCACGAAATTCCTTATGGTAAAAAGCGTTGCACACAGCGTCATCCTCAAAGCTTCGTCTTTGATAAGAACAATCTTTATACTCTGTAGCGTCATAAACCGAATCCCATTTTTCAACCTGAACGGGATACTCCCAACGCTTTGAATTTGCATATTTTACAGAGCGATACTCAATACACTCGTCATTTTCGATACCACGGATTTTCCCGCAGTTACAAACAGTTTCAATATATGTCATTTTACTTCTCCCTCTACTTTTTCTGTGGCAATAAAAAATCACTGTTTTGATGACAGAAATTCTTGCTTTTTATATTCTACCACAAATTATAAATATCTGCAATCAATTTACAATTATATGTTGATGTGATATAATGTTAAAGTATCGTTTAGTTAATTTGAGCGCAGACACTTTACATTAACGGTAAATCAAAATAAGCGTGGTGAAAAATATGAAAAAAATTGTTATAGGAATTTTAGCACACGTTGACTCGGGCAAAACAACGCTTTCAGAGGCAATGCTGTATTTGTCGGGCAACATAAATAAACTCGGCAGAGTTGACCACCGTGATTCGTTTTTAGATACATTTTCGCTTGAACGTGACCGTGGAATAACAATTTTTTCAAAACAGGCTATTTTGAATTATAACGATACGCAGTTTACACTGCTCGATACACCGGGACACGTTGACTTTTGCGCAGAAACGGAGCGTACGCTTCAGGTGCTTGATTATGCTGTTTTGGTAATAAGCGCAACAGACGGTATTCAAAGCCATACGCAAACATTATGGAAGCTGCTTGCAAAATACAATGTCCCCTGCTTCATTTTTATTAACAAAACAGATTTAGACGGCGTTGATAAAAATCATATTCTTTCCCACCTTAAATTAAAACTAAGCGACGGATGTATTGATTTCGGCTGTGACGACAAAGAAAAATTTTATGAGGATGCAGCACTTTGCGACGAAACGCTTTTAAACAAATTTTCAAATGAAAATATGCTTGAAAAATCCGATATTGCAAACGCTGTTAAAAGCAGAAAAATCTTTCCCTGTATGTTTGGTTCGGCACTGAAATTAACAGGTGTTAATGAATTTTTAAAATGCCTTTACGATTACACTGAAATGCCG
>JAJBVC010000042.1 GCA_020860025.1 Clostridiales bacterium
ATGTTGATATTGTTTTTATAATATGTTATAATTCCGTTTTGATGATTAGTAAATTTTGTTAAGGAGGTCATGAAATGGCACTTAAATCATCTAATAAAGTTGATACAAATACTTACGAAATTGAAGTTACCGTAACATCAGAGGTATTTACCGAGGCTTGTAAATCTGCATATATGAAACAGAGAAAGTCTATTCAAATTCCGGGCTTTCGTAAGGGCAAGGCTACTCAAGGTATGATTGAAAAAGTGTACGGCGAGGGCACATTTTACGAAGAAGCACTCGAAATAGTTTATCCTGATGCTGTTATGCAGGCAATAGATGAGGCTCAGTTAAGGACGGTTGATTCTCCTTATGACCTTGACGTTACTGCTATGAGCAAGTCCGAGGGCGTAGAGATGAAAATGAAAGTTACAGTATATCCTGAGGTTAAACTCGGTGAATACAAAGGTCTTTCGGCAACTATGCTCCCGACAGAAGCAACAGATGAAGATGTTGATGCTGAAATTTCAAATATACGTGAAAGAAATTCACGTCTTGTAACTGTCGAGGATAGGGAAGCTCAAATGGGCGACACTGCCGAAATTGATTTTGAGGGATTTGTTGACGATGTTGCTTTTGACGGCGGCAAAGGTGAAAATTATCCGCTTGAACTCGGCTCAAACTCCTTTATTCCGGGATTTGAGGAGCAGGTTGCAGGTCATAAATCAGGCGATGAATTTGACGTTAATGTAACTTTCCCTGAAGAATATGATGAAAAGCTTGCAGGCAAGGACGCTGTTTTCAAATGTAAAATTCACGAAATCAAGACAAAGGAACTTCCTGAACTTGATGATGAATTTGCTAAGGATGTATCTGAATTTGATACTCTTGACGAACTCAAGGCTGATACTAAAAAGCAGCTTTCCGAAAAGAAAGAGGCAGACGCAAAGGTCGATTTTGAAAATCAGCTTATTGAGCAGATTATCGAAAATATGGAATGTGAAGTGCCTGAGTGTATGTTCGATAAGAGAACTGACGAAATGGTACAGGATTATTCTTACAGACTTCAGATGCAGGGTATTGATTTAAATACATACCTTTCATACCTTGGTCAGGATATGGACTCTTTCAAGGCAACTTTTAAGGAAAGTGCCGAAAAGCAAGTTAAAGCCAATATTGCTCTTGAAGCAATCGTTGAAGCTGAAAATATAGAAGTTTCCGACGAAGAGCTTGATAAAGAGTTTGAAAAACTTGCCGAGCAGTATCAAATGGATGTTGAACAGATAAAAAAAGCTGTTTCATCTGACCAAATCGCTGCGGATGTTAAGAAGAATAAAGCAGTTGCAATAATTGTTGATTCTGCCGTAAAAGCATAATTACAGCGACTTAGGTTGCATCCTTACAAATTGTTTGAGTATTTATTTTTAATTTGATTATTTAAATTTTAATTTTTATTTTTAGAAGGATAGTGATTTTTTATGGCATTAGTACCATATGTACTGGAGCAGACAAGCGCCGGCGAACGTTCAATGGATATTTATTCCAGACTTTTAAATGACAGAATAATTGTTCTTTCGGATGAGGTTAATTCAACAACAGCTTCACTCGCTGTTGCACAGCTTCTTTTCCTTGAAGGACAGGATAATGAAAAGGATATAAGCCTTTATATAAACAGCCCCGGCGGTTCTGTAACCGACGGTATGGCTATTTATGACACTATGCAGTATATAAAATGCGATGTGTCAACAATATGTATGGGCATGGCTGCATCAATGGGTGCGTTTCTCCTTTCAAGCGGTGCTAAGGGCAAACGTATATGTCTGCCTAATGCTGAAGTTATGATTCATCAGCCTCTCGGTAAAACCGAGGGTCAGGCGACTGAGATTGAAATTGCCGCACAGCATATTCTTCGTACTAAAGAAAAACTTAATTCAATTATGGCTGAAAATTGTGGCAAAACTCTTGAAGAATTGACTAATGCTACCGACAGGGATAATTGGCTTTCTGCTCAGGAAGCACTTGATTTTGGTCTTGTTGATAAGGTTATAGACAAAAGATAATTGAGGTAAATTTATGACTCGTGATGATTTAAATAGAAGTTATCCAAGATGCTCTTTTTGCGGAAAGCCCGAATCAATGGTTAGTAAGTTGATAGAGGGTCCTGATGTTTTTATCTGCGATGAGTGTATTCATCTTTGTTATAATTTGCTTGTACAAACATCTTCACGTGAAATTCCGCATACTAAATCATCAAGTGATATTTTGCCGACACCTAAACAAATTAAAGAAAAGCTTGATGAATACGTAATCGGTCAGGATGATGCAAAGCGTGCATTATCTGTTGCTGTATACAATCACTATAAGCGAATTTACAGTACAAATAAGAATGACGTTGAGATTCAAAAGAGCAACGTTATGCTTTTGGGACCTACCGGTGTAGGAAAAACAATGCTTGCTCAGACGCTTGCTAAAATTTTAAATGTTCCTTTTGCTATTGCCGACGCTACTACTTTAACTGAAGCGGGATATGTTGGCGAGGATGTTGAAAATATACTTTTAAGATTGATTCAAGCCGCTGATTTCGATATCGAAAGGGCGGAACGTGGAATAATTTACGTTGATGAAATTGATAAAATTTCACGTAAAAGCGAGAATCGCTCAATTACACGTGACGTTAGCGGTGAGGGTGTTCAGCAGGCTCTTTTAAAAATTCTTGAGGGTACTGTTTCAAATGTTCCTCCCGGGGGCGGAAGAAAGCATCCGCAGCAAGAATTTATCCAGATTGATACAAGTAATATTCTTTTTATTTGCGGCGGTTCGTTTGACGGTATTGAAAAAATTATTGAAAAGCGTATCGGCGGTAATTCAATGGGATTTGGCGCAGATGTTAAGGATAACAAAATTGAAGAAAGCGAGATTTTAAAACAGACAACTCAGTATGACCTTGTTAAGTACGGTTTAATTCCGGAACTTATAGGTCGTGTGCCTGTTATTACCGTTCTTGACAATCTTGATAAAGACGCACTAATCAGAATAATGACCGAGCCTAAAAACTCTATTGTTAAGCAATATACAAGGTTATTTGAAATGGACGGCGTTGCGCTTGAATTTAAGAGGGATGCACTCGAATCAATAGCTGATATTACTCTTGAAAGAAAAACAGGAGCAAGAGGACTTCGCAGTGTCTTTGAATCAGTGCTTAATGACTTGATGTTTAAAGTTCCGAGTGACGGAAAAATTGAGAAAATCATAATTACTCAGGATTCCGTCTTAAACGGTGAAGAACCTATAATTTTACGCAACCCTAACAAACAGCCTAAATATTTAACTGCAAGAGGGTTAAAAAACGCATAATAAATTAAGGCAACTGAATTATAACTGTTGCCTTTTTTTATTTTTTAGTTTATAATGCAATATTGATGATTTTAATTAATCGATTTGAGCTGGAAAGGCTTTGAAAATTATGAATCAAATACAATATGACGATAAAAAAACCAATATAAATTTACCTGTTATTCCGCTGCGTGGATTAGTTGTTTTTCCAAAAATGACTCTCCATTTTGATGTGGGCAGAAAAAAGAGCATTATGGCGCTTAAAGAGGCTATGGTTGGAGATCAGTTGATTTTTCTTGTTTGCCAAAAAGATTCTGCCGTAGACGACCCTACACTTGACGATATTTTTCAAATTGGACTTATTTGCAAAATAAAGCAAATGATTCATATTCCAAATAGTGAAAATCTTCGTGTGGTGGTTGAAGGAATCCAAAGGGGAGAAATTATTACATATAACGTTTCAAGACCAACTTATGCCGACGCAGATATTTTGCCTATTGAAAACAGTGAAGATGATTCTCAAATAAGTGATAAAGGCAACGCTTATATGCGTGCCGTAAAAAAAGAATTTGAAAAATACGCATCTTTTATGCCTAAAATCAGCAGTGATGTTATTGCAAAGGTGATTTCAATAAATGAATACGGCGAGCTTGCCGATTATATTTGTTCAAATACTTTTTTACATTATACAGATAAGCAGAAAATTCTTGAAACAATATCGCCGATTGAGCGTATGACGTCTTTGCTGATTGTACTTAAAAACGAGAATATTACACTTGAAACCGAATTGGAAATACAGGAAAAAGTTCAGGAAGAGATTGATAAAAATCAAAGAGAATATTATCTTCGAGAGGAAATGAAAGTTATTTCCGAATCACTCGGCGAAACTGAAAACCCAGTTGATGAGGCAGAAAAGTATAAAGAAAAAATAATGTCTCTTGATTTAAGCGACGAAATCAGGGACAAGCTCCTTTCGGAAGCAGATAAGCTTATGAAAATGCCAAGCGGTTCTCACGAGGGCACCGTCGTTCGTAATTATCTTGATAAATGTCTTGAAATCCCGTTTGGTAAATATACAAAGGATACAATTAAGCTTGACAAAGCAAGAAAAATTCTCGATAAAGACCATTACGGACTTGATAAGGTTAAGGACAGAGTTGTTGATTCTCTTGCTGTTTATAAGCGTAATCCTGATTTTAATGGTCAGATTTTATGCTTTGCCGGCCCTCCGGGAGTCGGAAAAACGTCTGTTGTAAAATCGCTTGCCGCAAGTATGAACAGAAAGTATGTTCGTATAGCCTTAGGCGGTATTGCTGACGAGGCTGAAATTCGTGGGCACAGAAAAACGTATATCGGCGCAATGCCGGGACGTATAATCGAAGCTGTTATTAAAAGCGGCGTTATGAATCCTATTATACTTCTTGACGAGATTGATAAGGTCGGAAACGATTATAAGGGCGATCCGTCGTCAGCACTGCTTGAAGCGCTTGACCCCGAGCAAAACAGCACTTTTACAGACCATTATATTGAATTTCCGGTTGATTTAAGCAAAGTTTTGTTCATTACAACGGCAAATGACGTATCCGCAATTTCCGCTCCTCTTTATGACAGAATGGAAATTATAGAGCTTAATTCATATACTGCCGAGGAAAAATTTCATATCGCAAAAGAGCATTTGGTAAAAAAAGAAATGCAAAGGCACTCACTAAACGGCAGAGAATTTAAAATCAGTGATGACGCAATTTACAGCATTATTGAAAATTATACGAGAGAGGCGGGCGTTCGACGTCTGCAAAAAACTATTGCTTCGTTGTGCAGAAAGGCGACTGTCGCTCTTGAAAGCGGCGAAAAGTCATTTAAGGTCACTGCCGATAACATAGAAAATGTGCTCGGCGCAAAAAAATATTTGCAGGATAAAATTCCCGAGGAAAATTCTATAGGTACAGTTAACGGACTTGCTTGGACAAGCGTTGGCGGAACTATTCTTCCTATTGAAATTTCCGCTCTTGACGGAACAGGAAAACTTGAACTTACAGGTAATCTCGGTGACGTAATGAAAGAAAGTGCAAAAACAGCCGTTTCATATGTTCGTTCAAAGTCTGCCGAATTTGGAATAAATCCCGATTTTTATAAAACAAAGGATATTCATATTCACGCACCTGAGGGCGCTGTTCCAAAAGACGGCCCGTCAGCGGGACTTGCTATTACAACCGCCCTTGTAAGTGAGCTTACAGGTATACCCGTCAAGGCAAATGTTGCAATGACTGGCGAAATCAGCCTGAAAGGCAAAGCGCTTGCGATAGGCGGACTTAAAGAAAAGTCAATGGCGGCTTATAAAGCGGGATGTACTACAGTTATAATTCCTAAGGACAATCTTAAGGATTTAAGTGAAATATCAGATGAAGTAAAATCAGCGGTTGATTTTGTCAGCGTTTCATCGTTTGATGAGGTTATGCCGATTGCACTTGTTGATATGCCAAAGGTTGCTCGAAAAAATCAAAGCGGCAGTATTTATATGCACAATAAAAAAGAAAAGACCAACGTGGTTACACAGTAGGTGAATTATGAATTACAATAAAGCGGAATTTGAGCGTTCTTACGGACTTCTTTCGCAGCTGCCGCCAAGCGACGCTCCCGAAATTGCATTTGCCGGTAAATCAAACGTCGGTAAAAGTTCACTGCTTAATAAGCTTTTTAACAGAAAACAGCTTGCTCGTGTCAGCTCCGTTCCGGGAAAAACAATAACAATAAATTTTTATAACATCGATGAAATTAAGTTTGTTGATCTTCCGGGATACGGCTATGCAAAAATCAGTAAACAGGAGCTTGCTCGTTTCAGTGATTTGATGGAGGGCTATTTTAAGTCGCAGCGTAATATTAAGCTTGTGGTTCAGCTTATTGATATGCGCCATCCTCTAAGTGAAAACGATAAGGGTATGATTACCTTTTTGCAGCAGATGAACATACCGTTTATTATAGTTATGACTAAGGCGGATAAGCTTAAAAAGAAAGCATATGAGGAACGTCTTAAGCTTTCTAAACAAGAGCTTGCTTTTGCCGGCGATGTTCCCGTCATTCCGTTTTCCAGCGTTACCGGACAGGGAATTAACGGAATAAAAAATTATATTGAAAAATCTTTATAAAGCCGTTTTTGGCGCTATACAAAAATATTTGCAGTACGAAAGGCAATGTGGTGATTGAAATGGAGAAGACACCGTTTGTTACAAAGGAAAAGGTTGAGGAGATTGCAAGCGTTTATCCAACTCCTTTTCATTTGTATGATGAAAAAGGAATCAGGAAAAATGTTGAAAATCTAAAAAAAGCTTTTTCCTGGAATAAGGGATATAAGGAGTATTTTGCCGTTAAGGCAACGCCGAATCCCTTTTTAATCAATATATTAAGAGAGTACGGCTGTGGCTGTGACTGCTCGTCAAAAACCGAACTGATGCTTTCAAAAGCGATAGGTGCTGTCGGCGACGATATTATGTTTTCATCTAATGATACACCGCTTGACGAGTTCAAATATTGCAACGATTTAAACGGAATTATAAACCTTGACGATATTACGCATATCGAAGCCGTAGAAAAAGCTTGTGGTAAGCTTCCGAAAAAAATGAGCTGTAGATATAATCCGGGCGGTGTTTTCAAAATATCAAACGATATTATGGATAATCCGGGTGATGCAAAATACGGAATGACGACACAGCAGCTTTTTGATGCCTTTTCAATCCTTAAGGATAAGGGCGTTGAGGAGTTTGGTATTCACTCGTTTCTTTGTTCAAATACCGTAACTAACGAGTATTATCCAATGCTTGCAAAACTGCTTTTTGAAGTAGCTGTTGAACTTAAAGAAAAACTTGGTGTTCATATTACGTTTATTAACCTTTCGGGCGGTATAGGTATTCCTTATCGTCCCGACCAGGAGGAAAACGATATTTTCGTAATCGGTGAGGGCGTTCGCAAAGCATATGAGGAAACGCTCGTTAAAGCAGGTATGGACGATGTTGCAATTTATACCGAGCTTGGCAGATATATGATGGGTCCCTACGGAGGACTTGTCACCAAGGCCATTAACGAAAAGCATACTCATAAAGAATATATCGGAGTTGACGCTTGTGCGGTAAATTTAATGCGTCCTGCAATTTACGGCGCATACCACCATATAACGGTTCTCGGCAAGGAAAATCAGCCTTGTGACTGCAAATATGACGTTACAGGTTCGCTTTGTGAAAACTGCGATAAATTCGCAATAGATCGTATGCTTCCGAAAATTGAAATGGGAGATTATCTCTTTATCCACGATGCGGGCGCTCACGGCTTCTCAATGGGCTATAACTATAACGGAAAGCTAAAAAGCTCCGAAATTCTGTTAAAGCCTGACGGTTCTTTTAAGCTGATTCGCAGGGCGGAAACACCAAAAGATTATTTTGCAACATTTGATTGCTTTGATTTTTATAATGATTTAATAAATGAATAAATAATATACATAATTATAT
>JAJBVC010000056.1 GCA_020860025.1 Clostridiales bacterium
AGCTTTCTGTTTCCCCCGGTAGAACCGGGGGTTTTCAGCTATTGCCGAACAAACAGAATAAGGCAGTGCATTATGCACTGCCTTTAAACGTCCTGTTTATACTTTAATCGTTTTCAGAAGTAATTTCCTGAGCCCCTTCAGCGTCAAACTCTTCGGCTTCTTTATCAACATCATTTGTCTGATTATCGCTCTTTTGTTCCTTATGCTGACTAAACGCCTCACGAGTTCGCTTTGTAGCATTTGAAATTGATTCGTTAAATGCTGCTTTTGCCTCTTCAATATCAGCAGATAAGCTGTCAATCTTTTGACGAAGCTCACCGATGCGATTTGTACAGCTTTCGAGTTCCTGACTGTCAACCTCTTCACCGATATAAATCAAATATTGAAGCTGACCATACTTTTCATAAGATTTTGAAAGTTTTGATTTTGCGTCAAAACATTCGACCTGTTTACGGCTTATATCAATACGTTCAGCGCTTTTTTTACCCATTTTCTCCGCTGCGTCTTTTGTTTTATTTAATACCTCTTCAAGTTTTGGATTATTGATTGATCCCTCAACAGAACCAAACATATCTGAAAATTTAATTGGCATATCTGTCACCTCTTATAATATTATATTACAAACAGTAAAATATTGCAATACAAATTGTCCAATATATATTATTCGTAATAAAAATTTAATATTCTTTTTTTACGATGCAGTATTTCATTAAAATTGTCAATATATTCATAGGGATATTTATAATTATATATTCGCTCAATATAGCCCGTATTTTGATTTTTAAGCCGTGTAACAGCACCTGCTCCGGCGGCAAAAACAGAATGTGTTTCATCCATCATAAATACGTTATAAAGACAGTCAAAACCATCCTTGCACCAACCGACATTTTCAAGATTGCCGACAGATTTAGACTGTCTGTACATATAATACGGATAATATCCGTTTGCTTTTAAAGCTTCTCCGGAATAATTTACCATATCAAGCGCAAGAACCTTTTCACTTACATTAAACGTCTCATCTCTTGTAACAATATATGACGCAGATTTTAGAGCAAGCGTATGTACGGTAACAGACTCGGCGGAAAGCATTATTGCTTTATCAAGGCTGTTTTTAAATGACTCAAGAGTATCAAGCGGCAGTCCTGCAATCAAGTCCATATTTATATTGTCAAAGCCGCAATCTCTCGCAATTTCAAAAGCGTTAATCGTTTGCTCACTCGTATGACGTCTGCCGATAGCGTTAAGCACATTATCATTAAACGTCTGAGGATTTATACTTATTCGGGTTATTCCGCCGGTTTTTAGGGCATTAAGCTTTTCTACTGTAATTGTATCGGGTCTGCCCGCTTCAACAGTATATTCTCTCAGATTTGATAAATCAAAATTTTTTTCAATCGTTTTAATAATATTTGCTAACTGCACAGCGCTCAGCGTTGTAGGCGTTCCGCCGCCAAAATAAATTGTCTCAAGATTTAAAGAAAGCTCTTTGGCAATTTCACCTATACTCTCAAGTTCTTTACAAAGCAGGTCAACATACGGCTCAATAAGCTTTTTGGTTTTTTCAATCGAGTGAGAAACGAATGAACAATAAGAACATCTTGTCGGGCAAAAAGGAATTGATATATAAAGAGAAAAAGAATCTTCTTTTGAAAGCGATATAATCTTATTTTCGTTATGCATTACGCTTGACGCTAAATTCGCTTTTTCTTTCGTAGTTTTATATGTATTTATAAAATAATCCTTTGCTTTTTCCTCGCCGATTTCATTAGCGATACGGTGCATAAGCTTAGCCGGCCGCACACCGAAAAGTATACCCCAAGGCGGTCTGAAATTAAGCAATTTGGACAAAACATCATAAAGCAAAACGGACATTGCAATGGCAACGTCCGAACCCTGCTCTGCCGAATTTTCTCTTTTAAGCCGTCTGTCGTACACCAATGCGTCTACTATCAGTTTATTCTCAGATTTTTCGGTTATAACAATAATATCAGATTTGCCGCTTTCTTCTATTTTTTCATTTGGGAAAAACAGTGTGCAAATCTTTTTCATTTCATAAGAAAAAGAATGATTAACTATTTTTAAAATCATTTGGTCACCATAGCCTGTGCTTCTATTTCATATAGGGATTATTTGCACGCTCAAAATCAAGGCTTGACTGCCTGTCGTGACCGGGATAAACGAGTAAATTTCCGTCAAGGCTCGACAGCCGTTTAAGGCTTTTTATAATTTCACTTGATGAACCTCCGGGAAAATCGGTTCTTCCGCACGAACAGAAAAACAGAGTATCTCCTGTAAAAAGTTTATCATCGCAAAGATAGCACACACCGCCCTGTGTATGACCCGGAGTTGATATAACGCTGATTTCACTGTCACCGAGTTTTATTACATCGCCGTCTGAAATTAAAATATCGGCTTCAACATTATTTTGTTTACCGCCGGTAAATGCCGCTAAGCTCAAACGTGACGATGTTAGCATCGGCGCATCCTTTTCGCTGATAACGACCTGAGCGCCGGTCATTTCTTTTACAGTTTTTACACCGCCTATATGGTCATAATGACCGTGCGTCAGCAAAATATATTTCAGATTTACATTTTTAATAAATCCGAGCATTTTATCGCTGTCATCAGTACAGTCAACAAGCGCTGAATATCCGCTTGCCGAATCGGTTATAAGATAGCAGTTATTTTCAAGTCTGCCAAATACGGCGCATTTAACATCAAGCATTATTTCATATCCTTACTGTCAAAAATTATCGTTACAGGCCCATCATTTAAAAGTCTTACCTTCATATCGGCGCCGAATTCACCTGTGCAGACTTTACTTACGCCTGTTTTTTTAAGCTCGTCAACAAAATAAGTATAAAGCTTATTTGCCTCATACGGCGGTGCAGATGAAGTAAAGCTCGGTCGCCTGCCGTGCGAACAGTCTGCGCATAAAGTAAACTGTGACACAACTAAAATCTCGCCGTTTACATCAAGGCAGGAAAGATTCATTTTTCCGTTTTCATCTTCAAACACACGTAAAACAGGTATTTTTTTTAAAATTTTATCTGCGTCTTCTTCGGTATCTCCCTGAGCGACACCGAGTAGAATTAAATATCCTTGATTTATACTGCTGTAAAGATTTCCGTTAATAGTAACAGACGCTTCTGTCACACGTTGTAAAACAGCTCTCACTCGCTGCCGCTCCTCTCGATATGATATACACCGTTAATTTTTTTGAGTATTTTAACAATGCTTTCCAAATGCTCCTTGGAATTGATTGAAACTGTCATTGTAGTAAGGCAGTTACCCTCGTTAATCGGACGGGCGTTTATAGAGTGAATTTTCACGTGAGCCTTAGCCATTGACGTTGTAATATCCAAAACAACGCCGTCACGGTCAATGGCATAAACATCTATTGTCGAACGAACGTCAACCTTAACGCTGCTGTCCCAATGAGCATTAACCCATCTGTCGGGTTCAGGCGAAAGACTGATGTCAATAGGCACATTTATGCAGTCACGTCGATGAATTGTAAGACCTGTTCCCCTATTGATAAATCCAATAATTTCTTCACCCGGAATAGGCGAACAGCACTTAGCCATCTTTACAAGGCAGTTATCTATACCCTCAACTATTATGCCCTCATGGCTGTTGGAAGTCTCATTTCTTACAGTCTTATTTGCAGGAGGTTTAGGCTGTAGCGAAGTATCTTTTTCTCTCCAGTTACGATTATACTCGTCCTTAATACCGGGCATTAAACGAGTAATCTGTATTCCGCCGTAGCCGATTGCAGCGTAAAAATCATCTACAGAAGAGCAGTGCTGACGTTCGGCAATTTTCTGCACAAATTTTTCATAAACATCGCCGTCAAGACGTATAAAATTACGTTTAAGCTCTCGCTCAACCTCTATCTTGCCCTGAGCAATGTTTTCGTCACGCTTCTCTTTTTTAAACCAAGAGCGAATTTTACTTCTCGCTTCACCTGTTGTAACTATATTGAGCCAGTCACGACTTGGCCCTTTTCCGGGTTGATTTGAGGTGAGAATTTCTACAATCTCGCCTGTTTTAACTTTATAATCAAGGTTTACGATTTTGCCGTCAACCTTTGCGCCAATCATTTTATTTCCGACAGCGGAATGAATTGCATATGCAAAATCTATAACCGTAGCACCTTTGGGCAGGCATTTAACGTCACCCCTCGGAGTAAAAACGTAAACCTCCTCAACAGAAAGGTCGCCCTTGATTGTTGAAACAAGTTCTTCTGGATTATCGGCTTCATTTCCGTTTTCAATTATACGATGAATCCACTCAAGCTTACTGTCAATATCATCCTTACCGCCCTTGCCGAGCTTATATTTCCAGTGAGCGGCAATACCATATTCGGCTGTACGGTGCATATCCCAAGTACGTATTTGAATTTCAAAAGGTATTCCGGACTTTGAAAGAACTGTCGTATGAAGCGACTGATACATATTCGGCTTTGGCATTGAAATATAATCCTTAAATCTGCCGGGAAGCGGCTGAAACATATCGTGTACAATACCAAGAGCGTTATAACAATCTATCATACTGTCAACAATAATACGAACAGCGTAAATATCATAAATCTCTTCAAAATTTTTACCCTTTATATAAACCTTGCGGAAAATTCCGTGTACAGATTTGACACGTGAGGTAATTTGAACATTTTTCATTATCGGAGTTATCTTCTCGCTGATTTGCTCCTTAATATCCTTTAAGAATTCCTCGCCCTGCTCCTTTTTCATAGAAAGATTTTTTTCAATTTCTTTATATGCGATTGGGTCAAGATAGAATATCGCTAAATCCTCAAGTTCCTCTTTAATCTGCCTGATACCTAAACGATGCGCAATAGGAGCGTAAATTTCAAGAGTTTCAAGACTTTTTTCACGCTGTTTATATTCGGGCATATGCTCAAGTGTACGCATATTGTGCAGACGGTCGCAAAGCTTAATAATGATTACTCTGACGTCCTCGTTCATTGCGATGAACATTTTACGAATATTTTCCGCCTGAACTTCCTCACGGGTTGAAAGCGGAATTTGACCGAGCTTAGTAACACCGTCTACCAAAAGTGCAACCTCATCGCCAAATTCAACTTTTATATATGATAAAGTACATTCGGTATCCTCAACAACATCGTGAAGCAAAGCGGCTACTATACATTCATTGTCCATTCCGAGTTCAAAGAGGATTTTTGCAACGGCAACAGGATGCATTATATAAGGCTCGCCCGAACGTCTGCGCTGATTTTTATGAGCGGCACGTGCAAGTTTATATGCTTTTTCAATAACATTGCAGTCATACTGGGGATTTTTTTTAATTTGTGCAAAAAATTCTTCAAAACCGTCATTATATTCTTCTGCATTTATATCATTGCTCAAGATGACATCCTCCTTTTCAAGAATTGAATTACCGTTGTTTTATCAAGGTCAGCCTTGCCCTGAGTTTTCACAAGAGAAATTTTATCAGAGGAACGATTGATGAGTCTCGCTTCCTCAAAAGCGTCAAGAGCATAAATCAGCTGACCGTATGTAACGTATGAAGCAAGTTCAAAATATAAATCATCAAAACTGTAGCTCCAACCGTTATTTTGTTTTAGAAATCTGTAAATTACAGAGCAAATATCCCTGCTCGGTAAAAGATTGGTTTTATTATTAAAGCCGAGTTCAAACAGCTCGTAATCAGACTTTTCGGTAAAATATTTATCATCGTCCAAACCGTTTTTACGAATATCAATCGCAATAATAGAAAGATATTCTCTGCCCTTAAAAATATTCTTTGAAAGGCGAACCGCAAAATCAAGCGATTCACCTATTTTATACGGAAATTCCTGCTCGGTTGTTCTAAACTTAACTATACGAAAATTTTTATTTTTCTTTTGCACCTCAAGGCGAATATGCTTTCCCTCACCGATAGGTATAACAGATATAAGCTTCATATTAAACAATCCGAAAACAGGCTGGGTGTTATCAGTGCCGTACGGTTCAAGAATGTCAAGAGTATCAACAAGGTCGGTACTAAGATAAAACGGTGAAAGCTTACAGTCGATTTTCAGCGACTGAACCGGCAAAACAGGATAAATATTCAAAGCATAATCATTTATTTTTTTACGAAAAGCATCAATATTTTCCTCCGGGAGTCCGATACCTGCCGCCATAGGATGGCCGCCGAAATGAGTTAAACATTCACTGCAAGATGATATTGCATCGTATATATTAAAGCCGTCAACACTTCTTGCAGAGCCTGTAGCACTGCCGTTTTCGTCAATACCGATAACAATAGCGGGCTTAGAATATTCGTCAACAATATGCGATGCAACAATACCGATAACACCGTGATGATAGTCCTTACCGCTTATAACAATAACACGCTCTTTAACAAGCTGAGGGTTTTCATCAATTTTACTGTGAATATCATCAAGTATATTAGACTCTACCTCGTGCCTGTGAATATTTTCAGTATTAAGCTGTTCGGCTTTAAAGCGTGCTTCGTCGTAATCATCACTGACAAACAGTTCAACTGCGATATTTGCATTATCCATTCTGCCGACTGCATTTATTCTCGGACAAATCTGAAAAGCTACATCGGTTGCAGACAAGGCAGTATCATTATTACCGGAAACAGCACGCAAAGCTGCTGTGCCGATTCTGCTGTTATTATTTAAAAGTTCAAGCCCCGCACGAACGAGACAGCGGTTTTCACTGACAAGTGAAACCATATCGCCTATTGTTCCGATAGCAACTAAATCAGAAAATTGTTCAAGCAAATCTCCGACATCGCCGTCATATAACGCACAGGCAAGTTTAAACGCAACACCGACACCCGCAAAATCACGGAATTTAATATCATTATCCTCACGGTGAGGATTAATAACAGCTTCAGCCCTCGGCAATTTCTTACCAATCTGATGGTGATCAGTAACAACAAGCTCCATACCAAGCTCATAAATATATTCAGCCTCGTCAATAGCGGCAATTCCGTTATCAACCGTTACAATTAAATTTGCACCATTTTCTTTAATATAATCAAGAGCCGATTTATTCATTCCGTAGCCGTCAGTCAATCGGTTCGGAATATAATAAAATACGTCCGCACCCATACTTTCAAAAAAAGTATAAAGCAGTGACGTAGAAGTAACACCGTCACAATCATAGTCACCGTAAATACAGATACGTTCACCGCTGTCAAAAGCTTTTTCAATACGACTGACTGCCTTATCCATATCCTTTAATAAAAAAGGAGACGACAATGTATAGCCTGATGAAAGGAAATCAGACGCTTCGGCTGCGTCATTAATTCCCCTTGCGACAAGCAAAAAAGCGATAAACGGGTCAATATTCAGTTGTTCGCTTAAAACAGAAGCCTTTTCTTTATCAGCATCTGCAACAATCCACTTTTTATGTGCCATTACGTATTCTTATCTACCACGTGAAACTTTTTTAAATTGCCTGCTTTTTCAGCACGCTTTTTTAATTCTTCCTCTACATCCTCAGGTGTAATTCCCTGATTAGCCATCATTACAAGTGTATGATAAATCAAATCTGTAATTTCATAGACAGTTTCGTTTTTATCATTATTTTTTGCGGCGATTACCATTTCTGTACATTCTTCGCCGACTTTCTTTAAAATCTTGTCAATTCCCTGCTCAAAAAGATAGCAAGTATAAGAGCCTTCTTGGTTTTCAGCTTTTCTGTCAAGTATAACCTGATATTCGTTTTTAATATAGTCCATTAG
>JAJBVC010000053.1 GCA_020860025.1 Clostridiales bacterium
GAAAAACAGTATACCAAGAACAAAGAATATTGAACCAACAATACTGAGTAAAGTTGCTAATGCTGAATATTTATATGTTCTAAACAATAATGCTTTATTTTTATCATAAATTTTCATCATGTTCTCCCCTTTCATAATGATATGCTTTTAGTCAGACTTGATTTTCAAAAAAGTATTCCTTTGCGCAAATTGCGGTTGCTCCGATATATTCCCTTTTATCATTAAGTGTCGAAGCCTTAATCATATCACTACCAAAATTATTATTATACCTTTTGCACCGACGTATAAGCTTTTCAACAATCCGCTTATTATCAAAAAGAGAACCGAATAAAACAATGCTTTGCGCATTAAGAATAGTTGCCGTATTTGAAAGAGCAAGTGCGACTAAATCAATTTTATGTTCAAGAATATAAACAATATCTTTTTCGGTGCTGTTTACAATTTCCTCAAGAGATAAGCCACCGCCTACCTCTTTAATTATAACCTCACTCGATACTTCGGTTTCAAGGCAGCCAAAGCGACCGCACCTACACTTTTTTCCGGCGACATTAACGATATAATGACCGATTTCGGCAATACCGCTGTCGTTACCCGACTGAACCTTGCCCTGTGATACGATTGATGAGCCGATACCGGGACCCCATTTTAAAAATAAAATTGATTTGCTGTTACGAGCGGTACCATATATAAGCTCACTTTGAGCAAATGCGCTGACATTATTTTCTATTACAACAGGCAAATTTAATTCAAGTTCAAATTTTTCCCTTAAATTGCTGTCGTTCCAAACAGCAAAATCGTTTTCATTTAAAGTGCCTATTATGCAAATTCCGGCACCGATTATTTTATTTTTGTCAATATTTAAGCTATTTAAAAAGCTTTTAGCCTGCATAATAACATCGTTTACATCATCGCTGAGCTTTCGCTTTTCTGCCGTAATAAGCTTACCTCTCAGATTAGAGAGCGAATATGTTATTTGATTACGCTCTGTGTTTATACCGAGGACAAATTTATCATCAAGGCAAAGACCGAGCATAACCTCTCTTCTGCCGGATTTTCCGTGGCTGTCCGCTTCGCCGAGCTCCTCAATAAAACCTTTTTCAATTAAATCGTTGCAGATTTTTGTAACGGCAGCCGGTGTTAATGACAGTTTTGACGCAATTTCTTTTCTGCTTAAAGTGCCGTAATCGTTAAGAAGATATAATATAAGACTTCTGTTTTCACTTTTTAGGGATTTGAGATTTAACCCCTTTGCCAAGTAAATCACCTCACTTGAGTATCAATGAAGCTCCGCTTATAACCATAAGTATATATGTAATTATCATAAATGTCTTTTTATTCATATGCTTTGCAATTTTGTTTCCGATGAGCAATGAAAAGAAAAGAATTATTACCGCTGTTAAAAGGAGAGGTAAAATATCGACGGTCAAATTACCGTTTATGGCATCTGTACATAAAATTATTGAATTTAAAACAATCCATACCGCCGAAACAGTCGTTCTGAACTCATCCTTTTCCTTTAAAGTCTTACTTGCGTAAATAATCATTAAAGGCCTGCCGCAGACAAACATACCGTGAACAATGCCTGAAATTACCAAGACAATATAAGAAAGAAAATTTGTTTTGCCGTTTGATTTATTATTATCCGCTTTTTTTGAAAATGAATTTATACAGCCGATTACAGTAAACAGAATTACAGTTATTCCGAGAATTTTATAAAGAATATTGCCCGTAACGGAAAATCTGTTAACAATGAAAAATCCAGCAATCATACCGATTAGCATTATTAAAGTGATTTTAATAAATTCTTTTTTGTTAAATGCTTTTCTGTTTGTTAAAAGTACGCCGACCGACGCTAAAATTCCGAGGATATTCAGTATTGTTTTGGCACTGTCAAAGCCGATAAGCATAATTGAAAACGGCATTGCGAGAACCGTACCTGCAAACCCTGTAATACACTGAATTATATTTGAGATAAAAACTACTATAAAAAATAATATGTTTTTAATAACGGTATTCAAAACTTTTCTACCTCAATATCAAGCATATCGGCAAGTATTTCAAGCTCGTTTGAAATATCACTCATTGCAACAGCGAAATGCGGTTCCCAGCCGCCCTTGACAGCTTTATTTACCAAATCTGAAATATTGCTTTTTGTTTTAACAACAACAGATGTTCCGAAATACTGCTGCGGCTTGTCAAGTGCTTCACCGTTTGAAATAAAAAATCTAAAGCTTCCGTCGGCTTTTTTGCCGACTCTGAATATAGTTACCTTTTTCTCAGGCTTACAGCCAAATTCGAGCGTTGGGCCTATTTTTCTGTTACAGTGCAAACCTGCACAGGCACCGGTGTCATTACGTGCCAAAGAGCAAGGTGCCATACCGCAGTGCCAGAATGTCATACTGTTTTCTTTTTCATTTATTGATACAGGGTCGCCGAAGAATACACATTTTCCCGTCAAATACTGAGCCATATACATTGAGAGTGCGCCGTAGGTGTCAGCTTCACAAGCGGAAGAAACACCAAGGTCATTCATTATTGAAAGAACAGCGCAAACGGGAGTGCCGAATGCAGTGAAAAAGTCGGGCCAGCATCTGCTTGAAAGTGCGCCGATATTATTATCTTTAACGTATTCGTCGTATGCTTTATACAGTCTTGCAAAATCAAGGACATTCTTTTCATCAATTTTATCAAGATTATTTATCCTGTTTTTTGCGTCATTTAAATATGGTTCAATGTCGGATAAAGAATAAGTTTTAGCCGTGTCAATCAGCTCTCTTGATTCAACTGAAATAAGATTTGCACCGAATACGCTCATCATTTCGGCGTCAAGCGCTCTTCCGAAACCAAAGCCTTGAGGAGTATGACCGATTTGCAAAATATTGAGCGATTTAAGCGATTTCTTCAGCCTTGCAGCCATAATAACGGATGAAATCTTTTCTTTAACCGATTCTTCAAGCGGTGAGCCTAAAACATAACTGAATTTTCTGCCAAATGAATTAAGCATATTCCCTGCCGAAAATGCGCCTGTAAGCGAGTTAAGGCATAATCTTCCGCCGACGCTTTCAGGTTCACGCAATGTCCAAAGGAGAATCGGACAGTCAAATTTTTTTATCACCTGCGATATATAAGCACCGTTTGCAAAAGTTATGTTTTGAACAATTACCAAATCGGGATTTTTATTATTTAAAAAATTATTTAACGTATCTGTATCAAGCAGCATTTCACTTGGAATTAAAACATCTTCATCAATCTCTTTAAGAAGCTTACAAGAACGGTCAAATTCCTTTTTCGCACTTTCCAAATGAAATGTAGGAACACCGATAGGTACGTATAAAATTTCAAAATTCATTATGTAATCTCCAAATATTTAATATCTTAACTCTTTATTTTCTCCGATTAAGCCCGGAAAAGCACCCTGTTTAATAAGCTGCTGCCTGTCTTTATGTGAAATTACCCACTTATTTTTTTGCAAAAGAAGTTTACTTTCAGTATTTTTACTGTCTGTATTTTTGTCAAGAGGAGTATTTGTTCCCTTCAAAAGAACAACAATATTTTTAAAACCGCTGTCTTTGCATTTGCAAGGCGATAAATGAAGGGTAGTCTGATACAGTTCAACGGCAGTTTTTTCGGGAACATAAAATACTTTCTCGTCCCCAACATAAAAGCAATTATTTTTTATCTGCCATATATGCCCTAAAACGAGCATAAAATCAGTAACCGCAATATTTATTTCAGAACCCTTGTGGTATTCAAATCCGTTATAAGTTGAATTTTTTCCGTTACAGTATCCGACCTGAATTTGAGCTTCACCGTAAACAATATTTTGAACGGATTTAAAAACATCAAACATTTCAAGTTTATCGTCGCTCGGAAGATAAATATTGTTTTCCAAAGGTATATCGGTTTGATTTTCCATATATTCAATAGGTATTGAAAAGTCAAAGCCGTCAACAATTTTACCGTATGTTTTAAAATCGTCGTCAAAAACAGAGTATACTTTAACATCGTTAACACTGTTAAGGCGATTAAGCATCATAATCTCCTCTTACAAGTTTTATAGTTGCTCTCCAGTCCTCTTTGCCTATTCCCTGCTCCATAGCATTATCATAAATATCTTTTACTATTTCAAGTCCCGGCATATTAAAATCATTTTCTTTTGCGAGTCTTTGGCATATACCGAGGTCTTTATGCTCGTTTTCTATAGAAAAAGCGGTTTGCCAATTTTCATTTTCAATATTTTTCCACTGAGCGTCAAGATAAAAGCATTGTGCGCCGCCGTAAGCGATTGCGGTGTGATAATCTTCTGTTGAAATTCCCATCTTTTTGGCAAGAGTAAGAGTTTCATTTACACCGTTTTGAATTTCGGCACAAAGAGTATTATGGCAAATCTTCATTGCAAGACCCTTTCCGTTTTCGCCCATACGTATTATATTACATCCCATATATGAAAGAATCGGCTTGATTACAGGAAAAAGAGACTCGTCACAGCCGACAAGAATACCAAGCTCGGCAGCTATAGCGGCAGGCTTTGATTTAACTACGGGAGCGTCGGCAAACTGTGCGCCCCTTGCTTTAATCATCTTAGATATTTCAACCGAAACCGACGGGTCAATCGTACTCATATCAATGCAGATTTTACTCTCATCAACATATGGTGCAATCTCGGTATAGACAGATTTAACGTGTTCGGATTTTGGTACCATTGATATAATTACGTCAGACTTTTTTGCAAGGTCGATATTATTTTCACAGCCGACAGCACCGAGCGATACAAGCTTTTCAAGCTGTGTATTATTTATATCATAGCAGTAAACGGTATCATCGTGTTTTTTTACAATATTTTCGCACATTGACTCGCCCATAATTCCGAGTCCTATAAATCCTATTTTCATAATTTACCCTCCGAATAACTTTATATTATTAGGTTATAGTTTTATCCCATGCCGATTGGAATTTATTAAGACCGTAATCGGTAAACGGATGATAAAAGCTATCCTTAAATACCTGAAGTCCGGCTGTTACAATATCGGCACCGGCAACAGCACAGTCAACAAACTGCTTTCCGTTTCTTACTGCGGCGCAAATAATCTGCGTTTTGCCGTAAAAGCCGTAATTTTCATAAATGGTAACAATATCCTGAATATACTGAGTGCAGTCCTCACCGCTGCTTTCTTTCCAGCCGATGAAAGGAGAAACAAAAAGTGAATTGTTTTTTGCGGCAATTAAAGCCTGCGACGGAGAAAAAACAAGCGTAAGATTAGTTCTGATACCCTTTTCTTCAAGCTTTCTTGCAGCGGTAACACCTGATAATGTACATGGAATTTTAATACAGAAATTCGGGCATATTGCAGCGATTTTCTCACCCATTTCAATCATTTCGTCGGCATTGTCCAAATGAGGATTTATCTCAACGGAAATAGGAAATTTTTCCCAGCCTTCAATTCCTTTTTCTTTGACAAATTGAGCAAGCTCACCTATAACCGTAAAAAATGGCTTTCCCGAATTCATAATATGATTGGGATTGGTTGTTACGCCGTCAATTCCAAATGTATCGTAAGCCTCTCTGATTTCATCAATTTTAGCACTGTCTAAAAAATATTTCATAATAATTTTAATATCCTTTCTTGTATTTCAATTAAATTTTGTGCCTGTTTTCTAATAAATACCGGTATTTCACCGATTTTTGCACTAACTTTATAAGTACCGCCCGTATATTCTTTTTTGCTCCACAAATGTATCCACTCGTCATTCGGAAGATAAACCTCTTTGCACGTTTCGCCCTCTTTAATAACAGGCGCTACAAGAATGTCACGACCGAGCATATATTCAAAACATTCTTTATATGCCCTATCCTCATCATAGTAAAAGAATAACGGTCTTATAACACCGACGCCGTTTTGCGAATTATATTCAACGGCTGATTTAATGTACGGCTTTAACATCTTGTGAATTTGCGACATTTTCGCACTATGCTTCAATACGGTTTCATTTGCGTCAAACTGAATATTTAAGTCGGGATTTAACCCCTCGTGAGAACGCATAACGGGTGAAAATGCATTCATTTCACACCATCTCATATAGAGTTCTTCATTTCTTTTTAAGTTAAAGAAAGAAGTATATCCGCCGATATCACTGTGAGAAAGTCCATAGCCGCAGCAAGTAAGGCTGAGCATTGCGGGAATTACCGACGGCAAGCCGAAATCTATAGAAAAATCAACGTGATTGTCGCCGTTCCACATCATTGTTGAATACTTAGGCGTGTCAGAAAAACCTGCTCTTGTAAAGAACATAATTTCACCGAGCTTACCGGCTTCTTCTATAGCCTCCCTGTTAATTTTTGCCCATTTGGCAGGCCATGTGTTATGTACAATTTCTGGATTTTCACCGCTGAATAAAACGCAGTCGGTAGGAAGATATTCTCCAAAATCAGCCATCCATCCCGAAAAGCCGAAATCTATCATATTTTTCTTTATAATATTTTTTATCCAAACGCAAGCGTCGTTGTTTGTTAAATCAATCATTGCGGCGGGAAAAGTAGTTATCGTAACATAATAATCATCGCCATCTTTACTTTTTACACAATAGCCCTTTTCGCTTGCTTCCTTATATAACGGCTTTTCAACCGCAAGAAACGGATCGACATAACCGAGTACCTTAATTCCGATTTTATTCAGTTCATTGATTTTTTCATCAAGATTCGGATAAAGCTCCCTATCCCATTGCCAGTTCCAGTAAAGCTGTTTTCCAGCGGCGGTCACTCGCCTGCCCTCCCAGTCCTGAATCCACACGCCGTTAATTTGAATATTATTTTTCTGTGCCAACGCAACTTTTTTCATCATTACATCGGTACCGCCCTGAATACCAAGAATGTAACCGTCATATACCCAATCGGGCAAATTCGGCTGCTTGCCTACAACAGATGACAGATTTGATACTGTATCTTCAAACGTTTCGCCAAAGCCGATATAAAAAGAAGCTATTTCATTAACAGTAATTTTATGGAAATTATCGTTTGTAAAATCAAATTGACTTTGAGCGGTTGCCGTACTGTGGAAGAAATATTTTCTCGAGCTTAAAAATGTAGGCTGAGCGTAATAAGTTTCATATTTTGAAAACTTTTGCTTTTTTTGAGTATTCTTTACACCGAATACCTGCTTAATCAGCTTTTTAGCAATTTGAAGTGCGTTTATATGCTCCGCAACCCAAATATTTACTTTATTGTGTCTAAGATTAAATTCGCTGAAAATTTCACCGCCGCCGTAAACATACTCGTCTTTAAGCGCAGGAATATTAAATTCCATCCTATTGAAATTCTCAAGACCTTTAAAAGAGAAAAAGAGTTTGTCAGAGTCTATAATTTCAACAAGACATCCGCCTTCATTTAAAGTGATTACAGCGGTATTTTTTGAAAGAGTTATATTCTTAACCGTAAGCGCTTTTTTTGCTTCAATCTTGTTTTTGATTTTAAAACTGCCGTGGCTCATTTTATATTTACTTTCGCCTGTTCCGACAGTTAAAAGCTCTTGACCGGTCGCTATAGTATATATTTGTTTATTATTTAAACATATTGACAGGTTATTATTTTCGACGGCTAAAGATAACATTGCTATCCTCCGATTTATAATTGATTAACAGTGTTAATTATTATACTTTAATTATACTATATCAGTAAATAAT
>JAJBVC010000078.1 GCA_020860025.1 Clostridiales bacterium
ACATAAGACGTTTGATCAATATTACATTCAAAAACTGAGTTTTGAACTCTTTGACCATAATTTTTACAAATTTTTGCAACTTTCGATAATCTTCTTCTGCCACTCGCTTCGGAGGTTTCAACATCATAGGCAACTAAAACCAACATTTCTATAGCCTTTCCGACTACAATTTAATTTGTTAAATGCAATTAACACGTTGCATAAACATACCGGAAAACATAAAGAAAATTAACCGGCATTGAATATTTTGTGACAAATATTAACAAAACTATAATTCAAATTGGTTTGAACTATTTCCACAAAAAAGGCGGATAACCGTCAATATCTCCTCTCAAATATCTTGAAAGCAACATTGCTTGCACGTACGGAACTAAGCCCCATTGAATTTTCTCTTTAAGAAACGGATGAACAAGCTCTGTGCATTTTCGTTTCTGCCATTCGGAAATTATCTTTTTTCTTGAATTGTCCTTAATAAAAACAGCACCGCTTTGCTGAACTTCAAAATCAGATCCGTCAACAATTCGATTATTTATTAAAGTTAAAACAAATCTGTCTGCATACACGCTTCGCAGTTCCTCCATTAAATCAAGCGCAAGCGATTTTCTGCCCGGCCTGTCAGTATGCATAAAACCAACATAAGGATCTAAACCAACACTTCTTAAAGCAGAAGCGCATTCGCTCATCAAAAGCGAATAAGCAAACGATAAAAGTGCATTGATATTATCTGTAGGAGGGCGTCTGTTTCTGCCGCAAAACATAAAATCATTTTTGTTTTGCAAAACAAATTGATTAAAAACTCCAAAATATTCCGCCGCTGAATTTCCTTCTATTCCTCTGAGCGTATTAAATTCATTACAAATTTTAATATCCTGAATATACTCAGTTATTCGTTGTGCTACTTTTTTCACATAATCAACATCAACTTGCATTGGATGATCTCTGCAAAAATGCAGCATTAAATATTTTGAGTTATATAGTTTGCCTACAATAAATGATTTTGCAATTTCCAATGAATGATAATCATCGGCAAATCTATATTGAGTCCTGCGTAAAAGAACATTTCCCGAACAACTGTTTCCTAAGTCTGCCAAATATTTTCCTCTTGGCGAATAGAAAGAAAGCATTATTCCCTCATCCGCACATTTGCCCATAAGAGCAGGTGAAGCACCTTTATATGAAAAACACACAATACCTTGCAGGTTAATTAGCGGAACATTCTTGCTTGAATTATCTTCAAACATTATTTTTACAGTTTCGCCCTCAAGTGCTAAATAAGCATCTTCACTCGTTACATATAACGTATTTAGTAATTTTCTCATATATTCTTATCCTCATAAGCAATTTTCAGATAATTTTCAACTGTGATTTTTTGGGGCAATTCGGGAATACAAATATCCTTGAGCGAACAATTTTTACACTTTTTGCCCTTTTTTACCTTAGGAGTATAACCACGCTTGTAATAATCATGCATTTCATTAATCATCGCTTTTGTTTTTTCTCTGAGTTCCTGAGAAATTTCTATTTTTTCTCTGCGATGATTTTCATTGTAAAAGATGAAAGCACAGTCAATATTACAGCAAAACATTTCTTCAAGACATAACACCTGTGCGGTAACCTGCAAGCGATCACAATTGTCCAATTTAATTGTCCCGCGCTTGTATTCAACTGGCTGAACAGACCAGTACCCCGGTTTTTTAAACAGTTCTATGCCATTTTCTGACGGAACAAATTCAACAGCGTCACATTGTCCTGTTATGCCTAACTCAGAAGATTTAACTGCCATATCTCTATATGTAATAATTCCGTTACGATAATCAACAATGTTGGAATCATGTACACGTTCATGAATAACTCTGCCTTCTGCCGTAAAATGATTTTCATTCCATTTTTCTTCTAAATGAATCAACGCCCATTGTCTTCGGCAAAATGAGAAATGCTGTATTCCCGAAATCATCAGATACTCGTCTTCGTTATACACATTCAACTTCTTCACATTTAAGTTCAGGCAACTCGTTGACAGAAATATCATAATCATCAACGCTCGACGGCATAACAACACCGTCTTTTAATTTTACATTTACAAGTTTATGTACCTTTGCGGATGAATATTGACCATCCTTACAGTTATGCTCAAACCAATATAATTTTACAACTTCCATTGAACCGTCAGGACGAGCTGAGGAAGCGTCATTAACAAATAAACTGCTAAGACATTTCTTCACAATTTCCGCATCTTCCTTAGAAAATCCTGTTTTTTCAGCAAGCTGTACATTGATTGAGCCTTTGATTTCATATAAACCGAAACGAACAAAATGCTTTGTTCCCATTGTGTCACTGCCTTTAGTACTTGCATCTTTTCTTTCACCGCTGACACTCTTTGTAATTTGCATTGACTCGATTTCAACCGGATCTGCGCTTGTCGCCTGGTGGATTGATACGGGCCCTCTAACACCGACTGACTTGCAAGCAAATGCCTTAAAAGAGAAAACTTGTCCAAACGCACGTACATCCAACCATTTGTCACACGCAGTTGTAAGAAATTCGTTTTCATCCTTTATTTTTGATAAAGTTTCATTAGCACGATCTTTAAGTGAAATTTTGCCGTCATCACATCTGTCATCTGATTTTACGAAAATTTCTTCTCCCATATCCTGCATACGATTTCTGATTTTTCGTTTAATGCAAACGTCGGAAATTTCTCCGAAGCCGTTATAATCAGTTCTCGGTCTGTTGCCATTAAGCGGATCACCGTTTGAATTTGCATTTGTAACAGATATAAGCGCTACAAAATCAACCTTATTTTCAAATTTACTCATTATCATTTTCCTCCATATCGTTATTGTCATTATTTTTTTTGTAAAAATCGTTTTTTTGTAAGTAATAACCTAATAAATAAGTTTCGCCGAGAGATTTATTGTAATCTTCCTCACCGCAATTTGAAATCATTTCCATAATTTCACCGATGAGCTTTTCGTAATAAACCTTTAGACCGTAACTTAATTTAGGATAATACGCACTTTTTAAACGATCCATAATAATTTGCGTCGCATATGCGGGACGCTTGACAAACACACTTTGCAATCTCATTGCATTAGTGTCACGAGCTCCGTCACCATTATAAGTGTCGAGTTCGATTTTTTCAAGAACAGCAAGCAATCTGCCATATTGATAGCTTCGATCCTCCCTTTCTTTTTCAAGTGCCATACTGATATCCTCCTTAAAATAATCATATTTATATTTTTTTATAACAGCACAAGTTGTGAAAAGAACCCTGTTTTTATTTCTGTTAGTCAGGATTTTCAAATTTTGTGCTTTTTTAACACAAGCCTGCATTATATCTGTGGGAATAAACGAGCCTTCGATTCTGCAAGAGAACAATCGCTGAAGCTGTTGAGCAAAAACCTTATCATCAGTTTCCAAGCTTGCATTTTCCGCTTCGCCCCTTTGAGTACCAAAAGCTACTTTGATAATTTGAGGTAAAAGCGGAGATGAAACATATCCGTAATTGATAAAACAACAAGTTTCGTCCCAAAATTTCATATGCTCAAAAAAGTCATCCGCACCAAACTCATTGTAGTATGTCACAGCAAGTCTGCCTGTTGTTGCGGCATCAAAAGAAGCAACAATAATTAAGTCTGTACTGTCAAAGCTTGATTTGTATCCACTTAGAATTTTACTTAGAATGCTTTTGTAGTTTGATGGCTGAGGTCGTTCATCGCTATTATCAAAAAATGAAAAAAGCGGTTTAGGAACTTCCTTTCCTTTTGGGTTCCAGCACAAAAACGCTCTTCCGCCTCTTTGCACTGAATCATTTGCAATCAACCATTTTAAAGCATTGTGGCTTTTTTGCGACATTTCATAACTAATTTGCATTGCTTCATCTGAGTCAAGAAAACGCCCTCTGAAAGTAAAATTAGTATTGTCATTTGCAGAAATAAGCTTTGCATTACCGTTGTTTGAAAAAACACCTTTTAAATGCTGTTCGGCAATAACGGCTTCCCTGCCGGAGATGTAGCATCTTCCCTTTGCACGTTCGGAAATCGAATACTGATAATATTGCGAATAGGAATTCATCAAATCCCTATCTTTCCAAACAGCATCAGGCGGTGAAGTGCCAAGCACTCTCCATGTCACCATATTTTTATCAGATTTTGAAATATCATCTGCTTCAACTAATTCAAAAGAAATCAAATCGCTGATAATACTATGTTTTTTGACATAGTTCAAAACCGCCTTTGCCTTATCATTGGCATGCGGTGAATTGCACCAATTCTCCAGTTGTTCAATATAAAGATTATATTTAACACTGTCTGCTCCGGAAAGATAAGCTATTTGCTCACACAACGCATGCGGACAAGGTGCAATAGACCGACCCGATGAACTTTCTGTTATCGGTATAAGGATTTTTTCATCACTGTCAAAAGACTTTGCACTTATAAAATTACCGTTACTATCTATAGTTATTTCTATATGAGCCTTTGCGGTATTAAAGCCAACAGGAGCAAGTACTTGTTTTCCTTCTTTATACACACCTACCAAATTGCTCATATTGTCATATGTTTCGGCGCATCTTTGCAAAAGTCCCATCAAGTCACCTCCCCAAATTCTTTAAGTCCAACAAAATTTTCATTTTCACAGAAATCTTTCATTTTCATTTCGTGAAGCGATTTGTGTACAGGGCAATCCTTAGGCTTCGGAAATTCAATAATGCCATTTTTCATTACAGGATACCAGAAGTTCAATGTCATTTTGTCTTTAGTTTCATCGGAATAAGCCTCATCGGCATATGTTATTCCGTGGTACATAAAGCCGAAATCCAACCGCTCTATATCATCATAAGCACTTTCGTTCTCACCGAAAACACACGGTTCAACATAAGCTTGGCACTCTCTCGTTCCGAGAAAAACATCTCGTCTGCCACCCTTTGCAATCATCCGCTTTGCAATTTGATGATGCTTGTTTTCATTTCTGTCATCTGCAAGTTCAGGGCGGTTTTTGTTCCACTCAAAATGTGCTTGCACTTGGTACTCGCAATTTTTGAGATAAGTATAATATGATAAATCATTACCACCGTTATACTTAATCGGCCGAATGCCCTTAACTTCGGTTCTGATAGGCTTGATAACACGCACTTTATCAATATACCAAATTATGGTTGGTTTCCAGTAAATAGAATGAAGTATTCCCTTTAACGCTTCATAAGTTGGAATTTGATAAGAGCATTTTTCACCACCCACTCGTGTAATCGGATCGGAAAATAATGCATAATCGCCATACACTTTGAATTCTACAATATTAGGATATTGCAACTTTTCTCATCCTCCTTTGTTTTTGATAATATTCCTACTTGATTATCGTAATACGATTCATCAAGAAGTAACAACTTGTCACCGAACAGCTCAGTTATTGCGTTCATTGAATGATAATTTTTATACTGATAAACGGGAACAGAAACCGAAAAAGGTTTTAAGTTCTGTATATCGGAATAACAATCATTTATATCATAACCTTTATAGTACTTAAGTTTCAAGTCCTCTGTTAATTTTTTTGCTTCGCCGTAAGGTACAATAACGCTAACTTGACTGTCATCAAAAACTTTAAAGTTCTTTCCTGCGGTTTTCAGCGAATTTGAAATCCAGTACTTATTAGACACATTCCAACATTTGTTGTCAGATAACAGTTCATACATTGACGGCAAACCGTTATAAAGCTGATAATCCATATACTCATTTGGCAAGTCCTCATAAAGATTACTGTAATATTGATAAATTGATTTGTCACTTGATATATCGTTATCATATTTTTGCGGATTATTTGAATAAGAATTAAGAAGGCTTTCTGTTGCGGTTTTTGATTTAGATATGCTTTCCAACTGCTTTAAATTTTCAGCCTTGCAATTAACAATATAAACCTTTGACAAATCATTTTTCTCGCCGTTTCTGTTACATCTGCCTGCCGATTGAATAATATTGTCAAGTCCTGCTGCGTAACGTACAACGGTATCAAATGAAATATCAACACCGGCTTCGATAACTTGAGTGGATACACAAATAACTTTTTCACCGTTTTGTAATGCAGTTTTTAATGATTCAAGTGTATCTTCTCTATGCTTTTGGCACATACCTGCCGAAAGATGAAAACATTTTGCTTCAATACCTAATAATTTAGAAAATAAATTTTGAGCCTCTGCCTTTTTATTGCAAATGATCAGCGTGCTTTTATTTTTTTGCGTAAGATTTATCAAAAAATCGACAATTTCGTTTTCTGACAAAAAGCCGTTATCAACAATTTCTGTTCGTTTAAAAACCTTTTCGTACTTACTTATAACATTTTTAGGAATGATTTCTTTTATCTCTTCTTTTATTGAATGCTGAGTTTTCTCTAAACTCGGCTGAGTTGCGGAACACATAACAATGGTTGCTTTGCAAACTTCTGAAAGAAAATTTATTGCAAGATTGACAATTGTAAGCATATGAATCGGTAGAGTTTGTATTTCATCAATAACAATAACGCTATCACATAAGCTGTGAAATCTTCTCACTGCTGACATTTTTCCCAAAAATAATGCGTTTAAAAACTGCACAAGTGTTGTAATAATTATTGGACTGTTCCAAGTATCGGCTAAATAATTATATCTTTCGGTTTCATCGTCATCCAAATCATCCTTTATAATATTTGAATGATGTTCAAAAATAATTTCATCATTATTTATTGCTTCTTTGACCGTTTTTGCATTTTGATCAAGAATAGACAAAAGTGGTGATATTAAAATTATCCGCTTCTTATTATGTACTTTACAATGATTTAGTGCAAATCTAAGACCTGACAATGTTTTTCCTCCGCCTGTAGGTACGTTTAATTTATAAATTCCACTATGTAAATTTCCCGCCTCAAAACACAAGTTTGAAATTTCCTGACGTGCAAAATCAATCGGTCTGTCTGATGACAATTTACTTAAAAAAGAATTTAGATTTTCTATACAATCATCCCAATTAGGACTTTTTTCCTTAATATCAAAATCTTCCATAAAGTTTGCTGTATCGCCCCTGTCTGCATCAACGACAGCAGAAGTAAGCAATCTTACAAGCATACTTATATAGTAATGAAGTTCTGTTTCATCGCTTGAAATTTTTATTATTTTTTCAAGAATATTTTTAATCTCATCACAGGAGTTTTTAAACAAGATGTCACGTTTTGCCCTGTCGCAGCATTCATTACTGAAATTTTTTATTGCACGATTGTCATATTCCGGTTGCTTAACAAGCCTATGTTCAAAGCCACTGTTTCCCTCTTCGTCTATGCAGTCAAAAAGCCCATGGTGAGCACCGACTGCTGAAGCAATAATTTCAGAAGTCAACAGTTCAAATTTATTATTATTTTGTAAATCATGGTGTTCACCGAGTATTAAACTCACTCCGGCAAAACTGTGTATAACTTCGCCCTTCCTTACATTTTTACCATTAGCTGCATCTTGTATATAATTAGTAAACTCTTCTGTAAATTTACCGCTGTCATGTAAAAGCCCGGTTAAATATGAAATATTTTTCATATCAGCATCAACTAAATACCTCATACACAAATCGGCTGTATTCGCACAATGTTCGCTTGCTGTTTGTATTTGATTGTTTTTATTGATATGTGCAATAAACATAATAA
>JAJBVC010000036.1 GCA_020860025.1 Clostridiales bacterium
TTTGTACACAGTATAAAACTTGTGTAATCAGCACAGGCAGAACAGAACCGACCGACGAAGATGTGGAGACTTTTCTTTCGTCAATCAGCGAGTGTATTAACGGTATTAACAACTACAAAAGTTCTGACAGTAATTATACAAAACTGTTAATGTGCCAGCAGTTTCAAAATATTATTTATTCTAATTCCGTTATAAGCAATAATTTTGAAATATTGGGAATTGATGAATCGGTATTATTGGAAATGATGGATTTAATATATGATGAAACATATAAGGTTTCAACAAAAAACAACGACGATATGAAACAAAAAATTCTGTCAAATTGTGAAAAGTATTCAAAAAGTATTCAAGAAAGCTATGCTAACTATAGTGAAAGGAACAACTGATTATGAGCGCACAAACATACTTAATTATATCAATTGTTGCTTTTGCTGTTGCGGGCGTGTTATTTTTGCTGGCTGTTTTTCTTTTTATAAAATTTAATATACCACGTATTATAGGTGATTTATCGGGGAAAACCGCCAAAAAATCTATTGCAAAAATACGATCGGAAAACGAAAAGAAAGGTAAAAAATCGTTCAGACCTCATCCGATCGCCTCTGACAGAGGTCAGATAACCGAAAAAATCAGGAAAAGCGAAAAATTAAATGATAATCCGCCCCAAAAAGCAACCGATATTCTATCGAATAAAAACAATTCGGTTATCAAAAATAATGAGAATGAAACTGTCGATTTAGACGGTATAATGCAAACCGATATTTTAAATTACAACGGCAGCGGTACACAGAAATTAGACGGTGCTACACAGATGTTAGATGGTGGTACACAGAAATTAGATAGCGATACCAAGATGTTAGATTACGACACAGAGATATTAAATAACAGCACCCGGATATTATCAAATGAGGAAATAACTAATGCATTGAATAAAAATAAAAACGGATTTGAAATTATTCAAAGCATTGTGTTAATTCATACAAACGAAGTTATTTAATTTGCTACGGCGAAAATAAATACAGAGGAGATTTTACAAATGGTCACAAACAAAAAACTTGACAAAAAAATCATTGCTCTTTTGCTATCGGGTTTAATGATAGTCGGTATGATTCCGACGGGATTAGTGATGAGCTTTGCCGCATCGATTGATGATTTTACTGTCAAACTCGGCAATTACAGCAAATCCGCTGCTGTAACACTGACTAACGCAGATTCAGCGGACGATACTATGACAGTTAACGCTGAAGACGGTGAAGCGGTTTTCAACTCGTTTATAGACGATGAAAAAATCTATAATATCGAAATAACCGATTTGATTGGCTACAATGATTATAGCGCTTCGGGTATTGCTGTTGAAGGTCGTTCGCTCACAATCGACAATTTGGTTGAGCTTGAAACGTACACTGTATCAGGCGCTGTTGTTGATGAAAACAGTGAACCTGCCTCAAATGCGGAGATAAGCTATTCAGCATACGACGGCGAAATAGAAGATACAGTTAAAACAGATAAAAACGGCACATATTCATTTGATGTTTACAAGAATATTGAATATTCAATTTCCATTGATGCCGGAAAAAAGTATCAGGTTAAGACTGATACGGTTACAGCAAGTGATGGCGACGTTTCTTTGTCAACATACACTCTTGAAGTAAAACAATTTTCAATCATCGCAAACGTCGGTTCAAACGGCTCTGTGAGCGACAGTTCATTATTGGTAGATTACGGAACAGACGCAATAATCACAGTTACAGCTGATGAAAATTACAGAATTGAAAACTTAACAGTTGATAATACGGATATTACCGAAGCTGTTGGTGAAAGTGAATACGATTGTGAATTTACAAATGTAAAAGAAACTCACGAAATTAGTGCAACCTTTTACCGTCCTACATATGAAATTACAATTAACTATAACAGTAATGGTGAGGTTAAAGACAATAGTGATAATCCCGTAAGTAACGGTGGTGCTGTTACTCTTTATGAGGGAGATGAAGCAGGATTTACTGCAATTCCGTTTGAAAATTATCATATAGGAAATGTTTGTATTGACGGTGAAGATGTAAATGAATCTTGGTCTAATGATTACGGAAATTACACATATACGTTTAACGATAATAAAAAGCACTCCGTAACGATTACATTTGAGATTAATACATTTATAGTCAATATCACTTGCAACGAAAACGGTCAGGCGACTGTCGATAATTCAACTGTTGATTATGACGGCGACGCAGTAATTACAATTACTCCCAATACGGATTATGATGTGGAGTCGGTATTTGTAAATGATGAAGATTTTACAGAGACTCTTACAGAAAATGAAGACGGTACTTATACATTAAGCGTCACAAATGTAACGGAAGATAAAACCGTGGAAGTATCGTTTGCTGAAATTGAGAAGCAAGATGTTGAAGATGTTTTGAATAACTCTTATTACACCGTTACTTTCTCAAAAGACCCTGTTGTAATAGGAAATCAATATATTGTTGCAAACGGTGAGAGCATTACTGTAACACCGACGGATTCGTACAAAAGAGTTCGTGTAAACGGTAGTTATCTTCCTTCAAATAAAGGAGCATCTGTTACATATAATACGACTACAGAAATAAACACTATAGAAGTAAGTACTAACAGTCTTTTTGGCGGTTGGAAAATAAAAACAACCGCAAATATCAGTTTTACAGTTGATAGCACAGCCCCGACAATTGATAATGTAACCAAAACACCGACTGATGATTATTACAATACTTCCTATAATATCAATATAGATGTAAGCGACGATTGTTCGGGTATTGAAGATGTGCTTTACAGCACGGAAAACGATATTACAACGGCAATTTCCGCAACACTCAGCGAAGATAAAACAAGTGCGGAATTTACTACTACAGATGATGAATTTAACGGTACATATTATATTTGGGCTGTTGACGCAGTAGGCAACACATCAAATCCTTCAACAATTGATATTGCTATTGACAAAACAGCTCCTACAATAGATAATTTTGAATTTTCAAGTGATTCGCTGAACGCTTGTGAATTCGGTACATTTTCCAATTCCGATATTGACGTTGTTATCACAGCTTCCGATGATGACAGTGCATTAACCAATTCAGGAATAAAGTCAATTACATTTAATGGCGAAACAAAAGAAACGGATACAAATAATCAAGCGACGTTTACATTAAATGCTGATGATTTTGCAGCAGGCAAAGAGGTTTCAGCCACAGTAATCGACTATGCCGGAAATTCAAGCGATGTAACTGTTCCAACAAGCGACAATTCAAATATTATAAGCAATATTGTGACCATTTCATCAACACAAGCGGTTATAGATGTAGCTAAGGATTCCGCTCAAAAATATGTTGACGGAGAAAGCTATTGGTATGCCGGCGACAATACATTTAAAGTAACCGTTTCAGATGATCTCGGATTAAAATCAGTTGTTATCAAAATGAATGGTGAAACGGTTGTAGAAGAAACTCTCGATGCGGGAAAGTCGGTTTTAACATCAAAAGAATATAATATAAGCACATCCGAAAATGCTCTGGACGGTGAAAACGAAATTACGGTTGACGTTGTAAATGTTGTCAGCAATGCATCTTCAGTCTCGGATAAGGTTTATATTGACACCACGAATCCCGATATTATTGATTTTGAATTCACTTCAAAAGGAACATCGGCACTGAGTAAGGTGCTGAATTTCCTGACATTCGGTAACTACTTTAATGAAGAAATTGAAATAAAAGTTACGGCAAATGACGAAAATGCATCATCGGGATTAAAAGAAATTACTCTTTTCGGTGATAAAGAAGTTTTAGCAACCACAGAGGTTGATGAAAACAATATTGCGGTATTTACTGTCCCTGCCGATAAGATTACCGACGAAAATATGATGCTAAATGTTGAAATTTCGGCAAAAGCTACAGATAATGTCGGCAATATAACCGAAGCATACGTATATCCGACCACAACAAATTCAGACACATTCCAAAACAGCGGTTTAATGATAGAAACGGTTAAACCAATTATAAATGTTGAGCTGGAAAGTGCGGCTTCCGATAAGAATAAGGCAACGACTGATAAAAATGATTGGTACGCCGATGATGTTGATTTTAACATTACTCTTACAGATTCCGATTCGGGTATTCGTTTTGTAACCATTAAGATTAACGATACCGATATAACAACCGATAAAGCATCCAAACAAGTTGACACGAACTTTAATGAGCTCGGTACAAAAACTACAGAGCTTACATATACAGTCAATACAGATCAAGCCAAAATAAACAAGGATGGTTCGTACGTACTTGAAATTACCGTTACAGATAATGCCGGAAATGTAAATACTTACACAAAAACAATTTTTAAAGATATTGACAATCCGTCAATAGTAAGTTTTACATTTGACGCAAAAGGTAATCAGGACGCAGACGGAAGCAATACAACAGTTCAGGTAATGGATTACGGTTTCTATTTTGTTGAAGACACAGAGGTAACCGTTACCGCAAATGATGTTTCACCAACATCGGGAATTAAGAGCATAACATATTATACTGTTGACAAAGACGGCGGCAAGAGTGAAGAGACGACGAAACTTGTTGACAAAAATAATCAAATATCGTTTACGGTTCCGGCAAATTTCAAAGGTCAGATTTATGCAAAAGCAACAGACAATGTTGAAAATTCGCCGTCGGAATATGTAAATCCTAATTCGTCGATTATTGAAACACCCGAACAGCATAAAAAGACAAGCAGTATAACATACACCTTAAAGGATACTCCTTATACCGATGATGAGGGTAATAATCTTTATTCCGATACAACAACGGTTGATGTGGAAATTGTTGATTCATATTCCGGAATCAGGCAAATTGATTGGAAAATCATTGCCGATTATGACGACAAAAAGCAGGCGGGAACGGTAACTGTAAATAACAGTGGTAAAGTTACTTCCGTCGCAAAGGACGGCTACAGTAATGATTGCCTCGGAGAATGGGAAAAAACAACCGAAGCTAACCTGGTAACAAAATTAACCAATACTATCACCGTTTCAAACGATTGCAATAATATACAAATTGTATTTACGCTTACCGACAGAGCGGGAAATGTTACAAAAAATGTTGTTCAAACCTTATCCATCGATAAGACTTCATCAAAGATTACAGTTGTTATGAACGATAATGACGATGATGATTATTCAGGATATTTTAAGGTAAACAGAACAGCAAAAATTACTGTAAATGAAAGAAATTTTGATAACAGCAAAGTTGTATTTATAGTAACAAAAACCGATGATGACGGCAATAAAACATCAATTAACATTGAACCGTCATTTACCGTAACAAAAGGCTCAGACGGAAAGCTGAAGTCATATACGGATGAAAACGGAATTCAGTATTATAAGTATACAATGAGTTATACGTTTAAGTCGGACGGTGATTATACTTTCAATATTTCGTCAAAAGATAAAGTTGAAAGAAATAATGCTGCTGTTAAATATTCTCATAAAAGTATTGATACAGCATTTACCATTGATAAAACAAATCCGACAATATCTGTTTCATACGATAACAACTCGGCTTCAAATTCAAAGTATTTTAATGCCTACAGAACTGCGACAATAACGATTGTAGAGCATAATTTCACACAGGGAAGAATTACTTACACTACGACATCCCAAAAGGACGGCGCAACAATTTCAACACCAAGTGTTTCCGCATGGAAAACAAACGGTAATACACATACGGCGACAATAACATACAACGCCGACGGAGATTATACATTTGATGTTTCGGTAGTTGACAAGGCAAACAATAAGAGCGGCGGCACAAATTACGGCAATTCTGTTGCACCCAAGGATTTTACGATTGACACTACTGTAACCAATCCTGTAATCGGCGGAGTTGAAAACGGACAATCATACAAGGAAGACGTTATTCCAACAATTACTGTTGATGATGTTAATTTCAGCAGCTATACGGTTGAATTGCTGCGTACACGCAAGGACGAAATTAATGTTGACGTAACAGAGGAATATATCAAAAATCAGCCGAGCAACAGACAGACTGTTTCAAATGACACATTTGATAAAGTGCAGGAAAATGACGGAATTTACACATTAACGGTATCTCTTACGGATATGGCGGGAAATCAATCTTCAGAGAGCGTAACATTTACCGTTAACCGCTTTGGTTCTGTTTATGCGTTTAATAATTATCTTGTTGGCTTGAAAGATACATATCAACAGTCGATTGATAACGATATAGTTATTACAGAGTATAATCCCGACAGGCTCACAAAAGGCTCGTTAGAAGTTATTGTTACTCGAGATAATTCCGTAATAGAGGATTTGTCTTACACGGTAAATCCTGTTGTTAATGACAGTGCTGCTATAGGTTCAAGCGGATGGTATCAGTATGAGTATGCTATAGATGCGTCTAATTTCGCACAAGACGGTATTTATACAGTGTTTGTTCAGTCTGTAGATACTGTCGGCAATAATTCAAGAACTTCAAATTATGATGAATGTAAAGTACTGTTTAGAGTCGATGCCACAACGCCCGAATTTATGAGTGTTGACGGTTTTGATGAAGCAAAAATTACATCTTCAGGTAATGCGGTTATCAATGCTTTAACAAATAAATTTGATTTTGAAGTATATGACTCTATAGGATTAAGCAAAGTAGAAGTTTATATCAACGATATGAATACCCCAAGCGCTGTTTATGAATATGGTACCGATGAATTTGAAGATTTAAACAGTTTCTTTGGCAGCTTCGAGCTTTCAGAAGGTGCAAATCAGGAAATCAAACTTATAGCGTATGACCAGGCAGGAAACTCAATTGACACATCATCGGATGATTTTGCTCCTACCTATACGTTCAGCGGAGATATAACCATATCAACGAATTTCTTTGTTCGTTGGTATGCCGACAAAGCTTTGTTCTGGGGCTCAATTGCTGTGATGGCGGTGTTGGTTATTGCCCTGATTATTATCATTATTATCGTTAAGCGAAAGAAAGATAATGATGACAAATAACGGTTTAAACAGGTATAAATTTTGCAAAATTGGCTTGAAATAATATAGGAGAAATTAATGTGATAAATCACACTAATAGATTATATTGTCCTCAAAATTTGCCTATGGCACAATTTTGAAGAGGTTGAATTTCCGTATACGCCTTATCCGGCTACAGTAAGGTGTATAAGATTTTAATGAATTATTGTAGCCGGAAAGGCTATGGAAATTATGCTCGATCGTTTAGAAAATACATTTGAACGCAATAACGAAGAATTCGACAAGGAAAGAATTCTTCCTGTGAGAGTTGTGATTATTGCTAATTACGGAGAGATGTGTACGCTTTTATTGCCGAGTTCAATGGATGGTCGGTATAGATTTGTTGATTCGTTTGGCCAAAAAAAATTTCCTATATTTTTTGAGGTGAGTGACGGACATTGGGTTGCATATTTGGAACAATCCGCATATTTTTATACGATGGTCAACGGCGAAAAAAGATCCAACGGGAAAACTCACGAACTTAATGAGACAAGCGCATTTCGATTTAGTTATAACGGAAATACCTTTTTTATTTACACAGAGACAGAGAATGAAGGAGACCATTTATTCTTACCATATTATTT
>JAJBVC010000001.1 GCA_020860025.1 Clostridiales bacterium
GTAGATTTACAAGCTCCATAATAGGCTTAATATTCAGCAAAATCATAGCTATTAACAGCACAGCCTCAACAACGTAAAGCAAAACGCCTTCTTTCATATAGAGCATCAAAGCACTTTGAGAAATAAGAATAACCGTTTCCGCAATCATAAGCGGCAGTTTAAATTTAATCTTAATATATTTTCTCGTATTTAAGCCTCTTGTAATAAATACAATGATGAATGAGCATACGGTTGCAATCGCAGCACCGTTAGCGCCCATTTTAGGTATAAGAATAAGATTGAGTATAACATTGGTTACGGCACCCGACATAGCTGTTATAAGAGACATAAGTGACTTTTTTTCCGCCATATAGACAGATGCAAGGAAATTTACAATGCACGAATAAGTAGTTGCTATAATCAATATAGGCACGTAGTTCCACGATTCATAATAGGAATCGGCAACCAATATTTTTGTAATTAACTGGCAGAACACAATGAGTGCAGACGCAACGGCAAACACACCGCCGCTGTAAACTCTGAACACTTTCGTGAAAAACTCGGCTCTGCCCTTGCTGTCATACTCGTCAACCGCAGAAAGCTGCCAAGCGTCAATAAAAATCTGTGAAAACAAAATGACAAAATTAGGTATCTTTGATGCAGCCGTATAAAGTCCGTTTGCCGAGCTGCCGACAAAATAAGTTATCATATACCTATCGGAAACATTTATAATCCACCATAAAATTACTGTTGGTATCAGCGGAACGCAATATTTAAGCATCTGAGCGCCGATTGATTTGTCTTGACATTTTGGCTTTACATAGCGGTACAACTTCGCCGTAACAGTGAAAAATATAATTGAGCAGGCATCTGACGCAATAATGGCAACAATATAACCAGTTACACCCCATTTAAACGGGCCGAGGAAAAGGATTGTAAACAAAAGCGTTGTAGCCGTGGCGATAATTCCGTCAATAGCAAAAAGCTTTACGTGACCGCTGCCACGTACAAACTGCTGACAAAGCTGACGAAATCCCGAAACAAAAACAAATGCAATAATCAGCAAAATATAATCTCCGAGCCTAAAATCGTTAATCGTTATAAGGCTGAGAGGATATGCACAAAACAGGAATACTGTAAAACCGATTAGGGTTGTACGAACGCCGACTGTAAAAACATCCGACTTGTTAGCGGATTTATCCAAAGAAAAACGCAAAGCGGCACTGTTTACCTGAAGCGTTACAATAGGAATTAAAACATTAACAGTCTGCTGAACAAGGTCTGCCGATCCGTAATCACCCGTACCCATCATTCGAGTTACAAAAGGCATTAACAGAAACGATAATATTTTTGAAGAAAACGTACCTATTGCAAATATTATTGTATTAGATGCTAACTTCTTATACTTATCCAAATTTCCTTACACCTTCTTAATACGTCCATTTTCCTTTTTTAAATGTAATTTTATTATCTCCTGACGATGATGTATAAATACAACTTCCTACATAAACAGGATCGGAATCGGCAGTTTTTGAGCCAAACAGAAAAACGTACTGATAACCGTAGCCGATACCGACATTTCCGCTTGAATCAACGTCTGACAATGTTACCATTGTTTTTTTATCCATTGAGTTCATATTAAGCTCTCGTGCCTTATATTTACCGTCGCTGAGAGTAGCATAATAAAGGCGGTTTGAATAAATTATCGGATAATCAAGAACGCTGCAATCCTCAATCAGAGTAACCGTCTTTTCCGAACCGAACTTTTGCCTGCAAAGGTCAAACGTATCGTCGCTTTGCTTTTGGTAATAGTAAAAATATCCGCACTCAAGCTGCAAATAAGTCATACTGTCGCCTGTAGAATCATCCATAAAATATTGCTTGTCGCTTTTATCATCTATTGCTACAGTAATGTATTCATAATAATCGGCGACCTCATCATACTGAGTAAAGAAAATTCTGCTGAGAGATATACCGACAAATTGAACCTCTTTATCGGAAGGAGCGGTATAAAGAGTAATCTTACTCATATCATCCGTTGTTATGTAGCCGACCGAATTATCTGTTCCTATATAATATATTTTATCATTATAAAGATATGCAAAAGAAATATCGTCAGCAACATTTACCATATCTCCGCCGCTAACCTGCGACTTTTTAAGTTTATTGCTTTCGGTATCAACAAAATAAATATAGTCGCCGAGAACATTGAGATATTTAAAATTATACTTATCTACGTTTACCTTTGAATTTGTTTCCTCATTCGGCTCAAAGCGGTATACGCCCTTGTTTGAAATACTGTAATAAATATATGATGAGCTGTATGTTACAGCGCCCTGAGTTTTATTAAGAAGATTGCCGAGCTGATTGCCCTGAAGCGACGTATCAAAATCAAAATCGCTGAATTCGACATAATCATAATTATCCGCTTTGACAGTAGTTGTGGGCCTTGTTGTAGTCGTAGTTGACTTAGGCTCGGTAGTAGTTGTCTGACTGAAAACATCCTCTTTTACAAAATCAACTGCCTGTTCAATTTGCTTTATCGGCAAAACAGACGCAATCTCAAAATCAGGGTCACATATTTTCATCGTAATAATAAAGGCTGCAAAGGCAACAATAAGTACGGCGATTACCATTAAAAATTTCTTTCCGACCGAACTCTTTTTCTTAGCCTTTTGACGCTTTTTTCTTTTTTCTTCTCGCTCTTTTAACTCGTTCATTATCTAACCTGTCCGTTTCCGAAAATCAAATATTTCGTAGTTGTAAGCTGCGGTAATCCCATAGGGCCTCTTGCATGAAGCTTTTGGGTAGAAATTCCTATTTCGGCGCCGAGTCCGAATTCACCGCCGTCTGTAAATCTTGTTGAAGCGTTATGATAAACAGATGATGAATCAATACGTGCCATAAACTGACGTGCATTATTTTCATTTTCTGTAATAATTGCTTCCGAATGACCTGTTGAGTTTTTGTTTATATGACTGATAGCCTCGTCAAGACTGTCAACAGTTTTTACACTTATAATGTAATCAAGATATTCTGTAGCAAAGTCCTCCTCGGTTGCTTTTTTAATATCGGGGCAAACCGAGACAGCACGTTCATCTCCACGAATTTCAACATTTTTTTCATCAAGCCTTGCTTTTATTACAGGCAAAGCCTTTTCAATAATCTTGCTGTGTATAACAAGGCTTTCGCAGGCGTTACACACACTGATACGTTGTGTTTTCGCATTAAAAATAATATCAGCCGCCATATTAACATCTGCACTTTCATCAACGAAAATATGACAATTACCCGAACCTGTTTCAATAACCGGAACAGTTGAATTTTCAACAACAGCCTTGATTAGGTTCTTGCCTCCACGTGGAATAAGACAGTCAAGAACACCTTTCATAGTCATCAGTTCCGTTGACGAAGCACGGCTTGTATCCGTAACAAGCTGAATTGCGTCCTTTGGCAGCCCTGCTTTTTGAACAGCGTCACGCATAATATCGGCAATTGCAATATTTGAATTGATTGCTTCCTTACCGCCACGAAGAATTACAGCGTTCCCGCTTTTAAGACAAAGAGCAGCAGCGTCGGCAGTAACATTAGGACGTGCTTCGTAAATAATTCCTATTACGCCCATAGGGCAGCTAACCTTGCGGATTACAAGTCCGTTCGGTCTGACAACCTCTTCAAGCACCTTACCGCTCGGATCATCAAGAAGCGATACCTCACGGCAGCCGTTTGCCATTCCTTTTATGCGTTCTTCATTCAGCATAAGTCTGTCAAGAAGTCCACTGTTAAGTCCCGACGCCCTGCCGTTTTCCAAATCAATCTTATTTGCGCCGATTATTTCATTGGCACGTAAAATAAGAGCGTCTGCAATTTCAACAAGCGCATCGTTTTTTTGCTGAGTTGTTACGCCAACAAGCTCCTGAGCCACCTGCTTTGCGTTGATTCCCAATTGTTCTAACATTTATTATCACCTTTCGCTGAAAAATATGTACCTATGCTTTCGCCGTTTAATACTTTATATATTGACGTAGGCTTGTCCCCGTTCATAACAACTACGGGTATTCCTGCGTCGGTTGCAATTTTTGCCGCTTTGATTTTTGTTAAAAAGCCGCCTGTTCCCTTTTCGCCGGCTCCGCCTGCAAGTGCAAAAATATCTTCTGAAATATCATCGACATTTGATATAAGCTTTGCGTCTTTATTTTTTGAGGGATTATCGTCGTGAAGTCCGTCCGTATCAGTAAGCATTATCAAAATATCCGCATTTATAAGAACAGCCACTCTTGCGCTTAAGCAATCGTTATCACCGTTTAAAAGTTCTTCGACGTAAACAGAATCGTTTTCGTTTGCAATCGGAAGCACGTCATATTCCAAAAGCTGATTGAACGTATCGAGCAAATGACCTTTTTGCTCATCGTTTTCAAGCGTGTCAGCTGTAAACAGAAGCTGACTTACCACTACATTATATTCTGAAAAAAGCTTGTCGTAAAGAAACATAAGCTCGCACTGACCTATAGCCGCCGAAGCTTGAAGCTCTTTTGTTTCATTCGGTTTAAATGAATAACCAAGCTTTGCCGCACCGATACCGACAGCACCGCTTGACACAAGCACAATTTCGTGCCCCGCATTTTTTAAATCGGACAAAACAGAAACAAGCTTTGCCATACGTGCAATATTTGTTTTACCTGTACTGTGAGTTAAGGTTGACGTACCGACCTTAACAACAATCCTCTTTTTACCTTCAAATTTCGTCATTACATAATACTCCATTATCATACAATTAGATTTATTATAACATATATAATTAACCAGTGGAATATATTTTTTGAATGTTTTTTAAATTTCGGTAAAAAATAACTCTCAGAGACAATAGTGTGAAAAAATCACACTATCACACTATACAGATTATATTGCCTTCAAAATTTGCCTACGGCATAATTTTGAGATGACTATAATCAACATTGACGTCTTGTCAGGCTACAGTAAGGCGTATATGATTTTAATAAACTATTTGTAGCCGGAAAGGTTATGGAAATTATGACTAAACGTGGATATATAAGGCTGTTTTCTTTTTCTGTTGCATTAGTTTGTATACTTGCGGCATACGCAGTGTTAAATATGAATACCGCAAACAGCTATAAGGCAAAGCTTGAACTTTCATATCAGCAAAGCCTTAACGAACTGTCTGAAAACCTTGATTCTATCGAAACAAATTTAACGAAAAGCGTCTATTCAAATTCCGATAAAATGCTTCTTGAAATAAGCTCTGATTTATATGCCGAATGTACCGAGGCTAAGGGCGCTCTTTCACGTCTGCCTGTTTCTCAAATGAATTTAGGCTCAACATATAAATTTATCAGTCAGGCAAGCGACTATGCAAATTACATTGCACAAAAAATTGCGTCTGACAAAGGCATAAGCGATGAGGAGCATAAAAATTTAAGCGAGCTGCTTGAATACTCCAAACAGCTGAGCGATTCTGTTGAAGCGATGGTAACGATATGCAATAACGGTGGAATGATTACCGCAAGCAATGTAAAAAGCGAATCGGTCGATGTAAATGCGTTATCGATTGATATGACAACCGCCGAGGAAGCTTTCAGCGACTACCCGACGCTTCTTTATGACGGGCCGTTTGCGGACGCAGTTCTTAACAGGGAATCGTCAATGCTGAAAGGCAGTGATGAAATCACACAGGACGAGGCAAGAGAAAATGCGGCTCAGGCACTCGGATGTAACATTAGCGAAATTAGTTTTGAATCTGAAGAAAGCGGAACAATTCCCTGCTATGTTTTCACTTTTGGTCAAAAGACTGTCGGGGTGACGAAAAACGGCGGATATATTGCCTATATCCTTTACGGCGGAAAAATTACGCAATCTGCTATTGATGAGGAAAACGCAGTAAATATTGCAAAAAAATATCTTAGCGGAATAGGCTACAAAAATATGAGCGAAACCTATTATATGGTCAGCAACAACATCTGCGTTATTAACTTTGCATACAAAAAAGGCGGCGTAACCTACTACAGTGATTTAATCAAAGTTGGAATATCAATGAACGACGGAAAGGTACTTTCACTTGAAGCAAAGGGTTATATAACAAATCACAGCGAGCGAGAAAAATTTGAAAGCGATATTCCTGTTGAAGAGGCTCAAAAAAAGCTGAGCGGTTATCTTACTGTTCTTGACAGCAAGAAGTGCGTTATTCCAAAAGATGACGGCACTGAGGCAATGTGCTATGAATTTCACTGTAAAAGCACTGAAACTGACGAAGAAGTTCTTGTCTACGTCAGCTCACAAACAGGCAAGGAGGAGGATATTATGTTGCTGCTTTATTCCGACGGCGGAACACTTACAAAATAAATGTATAAAAATATAGATTATGTAAACACTATCAAAGAAAGGTTATGGTGATTATTTATGAAAAGTAAAATTTTAATGATAATTATGGCTATTGCCGTTATTGCTACAGTATTTATGGGATGTGGTAAAAGCGACACAGACACAACAAGCACAAGCACTGATACGTCCGCAGCAACAACGCTTTCGGATGACAGCACATCGGCTGATAGCACAAGCAGTACAAGCGATACGAGCGATACAAATGACGTCAGCAGTAACGCCGATGAGGTCGGCGACGATATTGCCGAAGGCGTTGACGATGTAGCTGACGGTGTAGGCGGAGCGGTTGACAGTGCCGGCGATGCCGTGTCAGATGCAATTGACTAAATGAATACAGTATAAAAATAATGGCAATCCAATTAAGGATTGCCATTGTCTTATAAATTTCAAAAATTGTTTGACTTGACTATATTATTTCTTTACAATATCCGAAATTTATTTCTCATCAATTTGTTTAGAGTACTTTGCAAGGTAAACCGTTCTCATAAGGAAACATTCTGCCTTCGGAACATAGTGAGCACGGTTGAATATGCTGACATCTATAGCAGCTTCACAGCCCTTGCCCATAATAATATCAAGCGCCTGCATATCGCCGGCATTATTTCCTGTAATCAAAGCACCGTTACCCTGAATTAAAACAGCATTTCTGCCGCTTACAGCCTTACTGATTTCAGCAGCGCAAGCGTCTGTGTCACCGTCAATCCAAGGACAGCATTTAACGTCAAGACCGACAATCTGTGCAAAATCATCAATCATAGGAAGCATCGTTTCGCCTGTGCAGGAAACAGCAACGATATTTGGATTTGCCAAATGCTTAATCATTGTGACATCTTCAGCCTCATAAATTGCTTTATGAATTTTTGCGCATTTCGGTGCAATACCGTTTACGCCAAGACCGCTTGTCATATCAACGTCAATCTTTTTACCGCCGTCATATGTTAAAGTAAACATACTGCCGTTTCTGACAGAAGAACCTAAATCACAAATTTGATCGGGCATTGTTCCCGCATCTTGCTTATTAAGATAATAATTTCTCTTAGCGTCCTCTGAATATTC
>JAJBVC010000048.1 GCA_020860025.1 Clostridiales bacterium
GTGTTAGATAATGTAAAAAAGGAGTAAACACTATGGATTCTTATGTTTTGCAAAAAATAATAAAAGACATTACCGAAAAAAACACAATAGACTTGAAGGATGTTGATAAATACTATAAATACAAATATCACAAAATTGATTTATTAACAACTTACACACTTTATTTTACAGGATTGGTTTTAATTTTTGATTATTTTACAGTGTATTTTACTTGTTTTTTCTTTTCGCAGATTGTAAAATGAAAATGCAACAATAAAAAAAGAATATCCATAGCAAAGATCTTGTAGTAGAATTGAAATGCAAAAACCAATTCGAAAGGATCATCGCTATGGACAATCCAAATTGTAACACAAAACGTCGCAAAGGGCAACACTTAACTTACGAAGAAAGAGTAGAAATGGAAATCCGATTGAGAGACGGTTGGTCAAAATATCGAATAGCAAAGCATCTCGGGTGTTCATACAACACAATAAAAAATGAGTACGAAAAAGGCAAAGTGGCGCTTTACGACGGAAAAGTTTATCGCTACAAAGCGTCTGTTGGACAGAACGTTTATCTTATACGCCGTCAGAACAGTAAAAGAAATTATCACTGTCTTGAGAGTGTTGATTTTCTCAAATATGTTGAGGAAAAAGTCGAAAACGAAGGGTGGTCGCTTGACGCATGCGTAGGATATGCTAAGGAAAATCATCTGTTTAGTGACGACGAAATGGTCTGTACAAAAACGCTGTACAACTATGTTGATTTAGGCTTGCTGTCCATAACCAATATGGATTTGCCTGAAAAGCTCAGCCGTAAAACTAAAACCAAAAGGGTGAGGAAAAACCGGAAAAATCTTGGCAAAAGCATAGAGGAACGCCCTGAAAATGTGGAATTACGAGAAGAATTCGGACATTGGGAAATAGACAGCGTAATAGGTAAAAAGAAAGACACAGAGTCTGCTGTAATGACAATCGTTGAAAGAAAGTCACGAATGTCACTCCGGATAAAAGTAAAAAATCATACTGCCGAAGCTATTGACAAGGCTTTGACTGAACTGATACCTCAATTCGGCGATAAATACAATGAAATTTTCAAAAGCATAATGGGAGATAACGGTTCGGAGTTTGCAAATCTGTCAAAGTTAGAGTCAATGGGAATACCCGCATATTTTACGCATCCGTACACTTCTTGCGAAAAAGGAACAAACGAGTGCCACAACAGAATGTTGAGAAGATTTATTCCAAAAGGAAAAAGTATTGACGATTACAGTGCCGAAGACATTTTGTTTTTTGCCGATAAGATAAACAATCTTCCGAGAAAAATATTGAACTATCACACTCCGGAGGAGCTGTTTGAAAAACAGCTTGACCTGATATATGCAGCCTGATAATGAGCCGGCGATGTGTGCTTTCTTCACTCGTCGCTACGCTCCTCCCTCAGAAAGCACACATCGTTCTGTTACAAGATACTTTGCTTATTATTGCAACTTGCTATTGCAATTTGCGTTGTTTTTTCTTTTTTTATAATCCTCATTTATTGCTTCGCTCCAATTTGCACTTATCGGAGCACAGCATCTGATTTGAGCGCAAGTATCGGAAAGCGAATCGTAAGCAACGCTTGTTCCCTCGCTGTCGGCATTATAATTAACGGCACGGTCTGCCTCAATTCCAAAGCTGTTAGCAGTTTCAACAGCGTCAATATTAGCACCGATAAAAAGAAATTCCCAGCCGTATTTTTCTTTTTTATGTTCTATCATTTGCTTAACCTTTTGCCTGCTGTAGCTGCGACTGGCATTTTCATATCCGTCTGTCATAATAACGAACATTGTGTGCTGCGGTACATCCTCATCTCTTGCATACTTATGAATATTTGCAATATGATGAATTGCGCCACCGACAGCGTCAAGCAATGCTGTACAGCCTCTGACAAAGTAGTCATCCGGTGTCATAGGTCTAACGTCATTAAGCGGAGTTCTGTCATAAATTACATCGCATACACTGTCGAAAAGAACTGTTGAAACAAAGCACTTTTCGCTAAGCTTTTTCTGTTTTTCTATCAGCGAATTAAATCCGCCGATTGTATCGCTTTCAAGCCCTGCCATTGACCCGCTGCGGTCGAGAATAAATACTAATTCCGTAATATTGTTTTTTGCCTTTGTCATAAAATGACCTCCTAAAAAATAATGTGATTGTGCGGTTTCTTAACCTTACAATCACATTATAACTAATGAATATTCGGTTTAGGTCGCCTGCCAAGCGACATTTATTTTCCAAAGAGCTTTGCAAGCAAACTTTTTTTCTTTGATTTATCTTTCTCTAATTTATTAGTAGATTGAGTGTCATTCGTCGTTGGTTCTGCTTTCGGTGTTGGAGATGGCATAGTTGCAGAAACTACATTGCTTGATTTTTCTGATACAGAAAGCCACGGATAAAGTGCCATAATCAGCATCTCGCACTTCAAGAGACCTTTTTTTGCACCAAGTGGTACAATAATTTCTAATGTTGCCTTTGGATGAATAACATTATACGCACCATCAAGTTTTTCAAGTCTGTTGAGAATTGAAAACATAGTACATCCAAGCACCATTTGAATATGAGACGACAGTGTAATTGTGATTACAGGGTCGGTCATAGAAGAATTTAAATCTTCAAGACCTATGCCGGACAAATAGTACATCACCTGTTCTTTGTCTGTATCTGACATTGTCTGAAACATTTCCTTTGTAATAGGTTGACCGTTTAATCGCAAAAGACCACAATTTTCTTCTGCCTCATTTAAAGCCATTTCTTCTAATTCTGAAAGCATTGCTCCAATGTTTTCATTCTTTTCTGCTTTTTCATATACCAATTCTATTTCATCGTGGCAATATGATTTCCATTCGATTTTTCTATCTATTATGTATCACCCTCACTTAAATATTTGCCAAGAACGCATTTTTGTACGATTCATCAGTGGTTACTTCTTTAATTACTCTAATTTGTTTAGGAAAAACTATTGACGCATTTTCATCGCTAAGCTCTATCTCGGCGATAGCCTTGTCATTCCAAAACGGGTAAACATCGACCTCAAAATACTGCCCCTTGTACATAAGGCAATACCTTGTTTTTCGGATTTGTCTTTTAGAAGTGTCAGCCTCCATAAGCAGCGCCAGGTATTCCTCCTGGGAAAGACGTTTTTCAATTTCTACACGCTTTATATCGGACACTTTCTTTTTTATAGTCTTGAAATATATGTAATTACCGTTAATTCCTCTCTGGCGAACTCTGATTTCTTCGTCGGCATCAGATTTCAAATAAGTTTGAATTATTTCAATACGCCGACAATTAGGCTCATTTTCAAGCCAATCTATATCAGGATATTCAATAAGATATTTTCGCTCAATTTCAAACGGCTCAGGCTCACCTAAAAAAGAAGAAATTTCTGAAATCAAGCGACGCATCTTTTCTTCAAAATCAGATGAATTATCAATCACACGAAAGTGCGGATGCCCCGTCCAAGCCGAAATAAGCTTATCATCAAGTATTGCAGCTTCCTCAGCGGTTTCTGTTCGAGCTGAGTTATTTGCAGTCGTATAAAACTCAGCAGCTCCCTTTGCGGCGGTAACGAGATGAAATACAGCATCATAATTATCTCTAAGTTCAACCTCGTTAATGCCTATATCATTTAAAACCGAATTGAATTCTAATTCATCCATATAAGCCTTATTGTCAAGTGTGCCACGGTCACAGACAATAAGAACTTTGTCGGTGTTCATTGTTGTTGCCGCTTCACCGAACACCTTTTCTTTCTCAATCTGTAATTTCATCTGGCACCTTTGGTAGTCACTGTTTTCACCGCAAGTCCACGGTGCGACACCGCCTGTAATCAGTTCCGTTGCGGTTTCCGGAACGAACAAAACAACATACCCCATTTGTGTAAACGCATTTTGTATTCGGCTCATGGCGGTTGACTTGCCGGCGCAAGGGCCACCTGTGATAACGATTTTAATAATTTCCGGCATCTTTTTCCCCTCTTTCAGTGTAAGCAGCTCCTCAACAGAAACATTAAACAAATCAGAAAGCCTGCGAAGAGCATTGGTTGACGGTTTTGACACACCGTTCTCCCACTTTGAAACAGATTTATTTGTAACTCCGACCTTATTTGCTACATCTGTTTGGGTAAGACCGGCACTGTGCCTTAGTTCATAAAGCCTACTTCCGAATTTGTAGTCGTTCATCATTTATCCTCCCAACGTCATTATTATACCACCACATCAGGCGGATAACAATATGTCGACTGTCTCGTTTTGGTAGAACTGTTATTCATTATTGAGCAGTACAATCGCTCGCTTATATTTTTCAACTCGTTTAACCGCTTTTTCATCAACAACATCCAAACGGCTTAAATCGCTGTTATGCATAAGATCAGCCCTCTTAACAGTCGCTGCTATTTTATTATTCTTAAGTGCTTTGACATAATCCATATAATCAACACTGTCATCATGCGCCGAGGAGCATTTGGTCAAATTCAAACAAAGCCTCGTTAATTTCAAATATATTGTAATTATTTTTACGGATAAAATATTCAATTATAATATCAAATTTACTGCTGTGAGAAAGCGCAAATCCAGCTTTCATAAGCATTTCATTAGTTTCATCAAGGCTGAGTTCAAGTGCAATCGCAAATGCGATAGTGGTTTGCTTGCTTGGCTTATATGCAGGATTAGAACGGATTTTTGAAAAGTGCTTACGGTCAATATTCGCCTTTTTATAACATTCGCTGTCGGTCATTCCCTTTTCATCAATCTTGCGAAGCAGCATATCGGAAAAGCTTTCATCAATAATATCGTCAATAAGACTTTCAAGACCGCTGTTTTGATAATCAACATTTTTACTTTTGGGTTGAATACTGCAAACAACAGGTTCATCATATGTATTAAAATTATCTGCCTGAGCAAGAGGCATTGACATTTTGCTAAAATCAGTATGCTGAAAAATATAATTATCGTCTATATATTCGGCAATATCAGAAAAACGCTTTTCCCCTGCGCTGAGTGCTTTTTTGTTATACACGACAATATAAACGAGCATATCATTTTCAAGCAAAAACGAACCTATAACATCAACCGCAACATCCATTGCCGAGCTGATGGGATAACCGTAAACACCGCTTGAAATCAGCGGAAATGCCACAGACTCGCAATTATACCGCTTAGCAAGCTCAAGAGAGTTTTTATAACAACTTTCAAGCAGTTCCTTTTCGTTGTAATTTCCGCCTCTCCAAACAGGGCCGACTGTATGTATAACATATTTACAAGGCAGATTATAACCTCTTGTGATTTTCGCCTGACCTGTCTTACATCCGCCCAGAGTTTTGCACTCATCCAAAAGGTGAGAACCGGCGGCGGAATGAATTGCCCCGTCAACTCCGCCACCACCGAGAAGAGTTGATTTAGCAGCGTTTACTATTGCGTCGCACTTAACCTTTGTTATATCATTTCTTATTATCTGAAGCGACATAAAAACATCTCCCATTTTCAATATAATATTATGATAAACTATTATTTTGGTTTTGTAAATAAAAATGATTTGCTTTTAGTTTTTATTTTAATATGCGCATAAATGAAACGGACTGCCCAATATAAATCAGACAGTCCGTTAATTTATTTTTTAGTTGTTATTGTTTTTGTTTTGCTCCAGCTTGAGTAAATTTTTGTTGACTTGCCGTTGACTTTTACTGTTTTGTATGTACGAACACGGACATAATACTTTTTCTTGCTCTTGAGCTTCTTAATTGTTTTTGAACCGGTACTATTCTTACTAACCGTTACGGTCTTTGCATTGCTGAAGTCTTTGCTTGTACTGTACTGGATTTGATAGCCTGTGCAGCTCGAAACCTTTTTCCACTAATTATAAATTGTTATGTATATATAAAACTTATCCATTTCCTAATATATCTATAAACAATAGATTCATAAGCATAAAATCATTCATCATATTGAAAAAAAGTTTACCTGGTAAGATATATTTTCTTTACTAAAGCCTGTAATGTTTACCACAAACTGATCACCGTTAGAATATGTTATATTATTAGGACGAAAGATTATACAACCTTTCCTACCATAATTGCCATTATTGACATTAAAATAACCATCTGAAGAATTTTCAGAGAATGTCCATGTTTTCCCATCACTAATCCGTGTCAAAGTGACTTCCACAGCGCTAATATCTATCGTTTGCCCCATGCTAATACTCCATGGATCATTAGCTGCAAAATACTCTACAGGCATATTTTGTGCCGGCCATGCTACACCATAATAAGATTCGCCCACATAAGATTCACCAAATGCATACATTGCAGAATAGTATCTATAACCGGTTGTTGTAGCAACGAATCCGAATCCGGTTTTTGACATTCCAGGATTTAAAATCCAACGCCGATGTCCAACTGTAGCAATATTGCTGGTTTGAGAATCACTCATATATCCCAATAGTGAATCTACAATGTTGTAATGTCCTGCACCGAGGTTACTACTTGACGCACCAATATAACATATATTATAAGTTTCATCATCCATACTTTCAGGCTGGGACGGATAATGGCTGAGTGCGTTATAATACGCACTTATTAGGGAAGCACCTTGTGCATATTCCGTATATGTTTCGTCAAGAGTAATATTGTCATCAATTCCCGCAATATATCGTATTGAATTTAACGCAGTAATTGCTGTATTCAAACTCTCTGTACTAACAGAACCAAAGGAACTTACAGTTAAGTTTCCAGATAAAGTTGGCTTTTCATCAAAAGTAACTGCGGAAATAGTATCAATTGGATGTTCTGACAAATATTCAATAATATCTTCCTGACTATGCCAGTTCACATTAATACCTGAGTTTCCAGCATTTTCTACAGCATAATTCTTCGATTCCAAAACCTCACCACATGTAACACAGCGAGTCACTTTAATTCCATAAGAATCTGTGGTTGCTTTTTTTTCAATTTCCCACTCATTGGTACTGGTATGCCCGATTGCATCTATAATGTCCGTATAAAAATCATCACAAACGGTACAGGTATATGTCTTTACACCTGTTGAGGTACATGTTGCAGCTTTTGTTACAACACCGCTATTATAGCTATGACCTGTTGCCGGAACGACTTCTTGAGCAGTAAAGACTTCACCGCACACGGAACAATGACTTCCCGCAGTTAAACCTGTTTCTGTACAAGTTGCCGCTACAGCCTTATCAGTCACTACCGTATGAGCAGTCTTGGCGATTGTTTCGGTCTTTGTCGTTCCGCAAGTTGTACATGTATATGTTTTTACACCTGTTGCAGAACAGGTAGCTGACTTTGTTACAACGCCGCTGTTATAACTATGACCTGTTGCGGAAATTGTTTCTGTATATGTTTTACCGCAAGT